>JAUSIF010000131.1 GCA_030648135.1 Xanthobacteraceae bacterium | reverse complement strand
GGATTGGTAGCGTTTGGTCCAGGCGTTGAACACGTTTCACCTTGTTTCAGTCGCACTCGCCGAATCCGCCGGACGCGGGCTCCGCGTTGCAGGGTGCATAGAAGTCAACCGTGACCAAAGCGCGACGGTTGCATTAACCATCGACGAAAGACAAAGCGGCCGCAGCACCGCCGCGGCCGATCGGCAGGCGGCGATAGAAACAGGAGCGCCGGCCGGTGTGGCAGGCTTGGCCCTTGCCGCCGACCTTGACCTTGAGCAGGAGGGCGTCCTGGTCGCAATCGATCAGGCACTCCACGACCTTCAGCTCGTTTCCGCTGGTCGCCCCCTTGCGCCACAGTTGCTGGCGCGAACGCGACCAGAACCAGGCCTCGCCGG
Organism: Xanthobacteraceae bacterium; assembly: GCA_030648135.1. Lineage (GTDB taxonomy): Bacteria > Pseudomonadota > Alphaproteobacteria > Rhizobiales > Xanthobacteraceae > JAUSIF01. The sequence goes on along the minus strand of JAUSIF010000131.1, from coordinate 6,291 downwards.
TCGCAAGCGTGCGGCCGAGCGCGTCCTCGTTCATGTGCGCGAGCATCAGCACCTGGCCGTCTCCGGCGTCGGCGACGACGCAGGCGATGAGCCCGTGCGCATCGAAGCGCGGCGTGAATCGGGTGGTGGATTCGAGTTCGCTGGCGGAGGTCATGGCGGTCTCCTGCCGCCCGAATCCGGCGGCAAGGTTCAGTGATAGCAAATTCAGCGGCGGCGCACGCTATTCGGAAATGCAAGCGGCCCCGGATCGATCCGGGGCCGCGAGCCAATGACGTCGGATCGACCTCGGCGCTCAGCCGCTCTTGCCGTTGCGCACCAAGGTGATGAAGCGCACCTGCTCGGCCGGATCGTCGCGGAAGATACCGGTGAACTGGGTGGTCACCGTGGAGACGCCGGATTTCTGCACGCCGCGCATGGCCATGCACAGATGCTCGGCCTCCATCATCACGGCGACGCCGCGCGGCTTCAGGTTGTCGTCGATGGCGGAGATGATCTGCGAGGTGAGGTGCTCCTGCGTCTGCAGGCGGCGGGCATACATCTCGATCACGCGCGCGATCTTGGATAGCCCCACCACCCGCTCGACCGGGAAATAGGCGACATGCGCGCGTCCCATGATCGGGAACATGTGGTGCTCGCAGTAGGAATAGAACGGAATGTCGCGCACCACCACGAGATCGTCGAAGCTGCCGATCTCGCCGAAGGTGCGGTCGAGCACGTCCTCGGGCCGCACGTGATAGCCGCTGAAGAATTCCTCGAAGGCCTTGACCACCCGCGGCGGCGTATCGAGCAGACCCTCGCGCTTGGGATCGTCGCCGATCCAGGCGATGAGCGTACGGGCCGCGGCCTCGGCTTGTTCGCGCGAAGGCCGGAGCTGAGGCTCGGCCTTGGCCACACTATCTGCGCGCGGCTGAAACGACGTTACGACGGCATCCATGACGACTTTTTTCTCCCCGTTCGATCGGCGGCTCTAGGAGCGGCCGGAGTGTCACCGGTGTTGAACCCAATGCGGCGACCGTCAGGACGGACGTGGATGCCGCAAAAATACCGAGCAGAGGGAACCCCGACTTGTGTCGGAGCCTTCCGCCTGTCCCTAGCGACCTCTATATTGACGTGGGATCGTGACTTGTGAACGACGCCCCGGCAGGGTCGCAAGCCCTACTTAGACGTAAATCTAGGGGCCGATCTAGGCGAAATTCAAGCAGCCGGAAAAAGTTCCCGGTTTTGAGAACGAATAGTGGCCGGGGCCGTCCGGAGAGGGGGGTCGCCAGGTCCGGAGAAACGCCCAGTCCGATGATCAACGAGGTCTATAATCGGCGGATTCTTGAGCTGGCGGGGGATATTCCCCGCCTGGGCCGCCTGCCCCGGCCGCAGGCAACCGCGACCGCCCATTCCAAGCTGTGCGGGTCGACCGTGATCGTCGACCTCGCCATGGAGGGGGATAAGGTCAGCGATTTCGCCCATGAAGTGAAGGCCTGCGCGCTCGGCCAGGCTTCCTCCTCGGTGATGGCGCGCCATGTGGTGGGCTCCAGCGCCGAGGAGCTGCGCGAGGTGCGCACCCGCATGCGCAAAATGCTCAAGGAGAAGGGGCCGGCGCCCGGCGGCAAATGGGCCGACCTCGCTGTGCTTGAGCCGGTGCGGGACTACCAGGCGCGCCATGCCTCCACCATGCTCACCTTCGACGCGGTGGTGGCGGCCATCGACGAGATCGAGGCTAAACGCCGCACGGCGGCCGAATGAGCATGAGCGGATGGATGCGGCTCGCAGCACTTCTTGACGCGGCGGCGCAAGGCCCGCGCCTGGCGGGGCGGGCGCTCATCAAAATCTACCGATATAGCTTCGCGGCCTTGGCCGGATGGCAGTGCCGGCACCTGCCGACCTGCTCGGATTATGCCGACGAGGCGATCGATCGGTACGGCCTGTGGGCCGGGGGCTGGATGACGCTCGCCCGGCTCTGCCGCTGCCATCCGCTCGGCACCGCCGGGCTCGACTTCGTGCCCGAAACTTTACCACGGCAGGCACGTTGGTACCTGCCGTGGCGCTACGGACGCTGGCGCGGTACGCTCGAACACGCCGGCGGCTGATACTGTTACGCCACCGCCGGCGCGCCGAGCGCTCTAGCGGCTCTGACTCACCAAAAGCTCGAGCCGCTTCGGCGCGTCCGTCGAACCGTATTCCTTCGCCTTCTCGTACCAGGCGCGGGCCTTGGCGACGTCGGCGGCGACGCCAAGGACGCCGATCTCGTTCAGCACCAGCGGGTCGTAGCTGGCGCCGAGCGCGAAGGCGGCGCGCGAGTTGCCGGCGTCGGCCGCCCGCTGCAACAACAGGCGGGCGCCGGCGAGGTCGCCGGTCTCGAACATTTGCTGGCCGCGCTTAAGCAGAACGGCGATCTCTTCCTGATCGAGCTGGCGCGATAGGCGCGGCGCTTCGGCGCCGGGGGTCTCGGCCCAGTCGAGACGCATGGCCTGCTGATCGACGACATTGCCGTCGGCGAGGCGCAACGTGATGGTGTATTCCATGGTGCCGGAGAAGCCCTGCGGCGGGCGAATGGCGGCGCGCGCGAGCTCCGCCGCCGGCACCAGCCAGCCGCCGTCCGCCGATAGCCGGCCGGCGGACAAGGTGGTGCCGCTGCGCAGACCCCGGACCACGGCGGTAACGCCTTCGCTCGGCCCCTCGACGCGGACGCCGAGCAGAACTTCATCGCCGTTCTCGGCGCTGGCGCCCTCGGCGACCAGGCGCGGCTTGGCCGGCTGCGGCTTGCCGAATTTGATCGCTGCCTGCGGCGCCGGAGATTTCACCGCGGTCATCTGCGCGCGCTCGGCCGGCGCGGCCTCGGTCGACGCATCGGGGGCGACGAATTTTCCGAGCGCCACGAACGACAATAGCGCGCCGATCAGAACCCCGATCGCCACCCGGCAGAACAGGGCGAAGACGGAGTGGGTCCGGCCCGCCGGTGGCGGGGGCGGGACGTCGGGATCGAGCTTGCGCCGCATTCCCCTCTGCATGTCGACGATGCGCTCCAGGTTTTCGTGCTCGCTCGGGCTGAGGCCGGGACTTTGCTGCACGGTCATGGGGTGGCCGCCGGTCCACGGCCGTTGCCCCGGATTGGGCGGCTCTTGCACATCGGCGGCGTGATGCTCCCGTGGCCGGAGATGAGGCGAGGGGTCGCCGGGATGGAACGGACGGTCAATTGGGGAACTCATGACTACCTCCCATTGCCGAACTACAGTCTCGACGCGTTGAGCCGCGCCGCCGATTTTTTTGCACTCTCGGGTTAGCGGCGCTCGCGCGCCTGTTTCCATTTGAGGAACTCCTGGAACAGCCGCTCGCGCTCGTCGGGGTTGACGGCCGCGGAGCGCGAAGCTGCGGGTCCGCGCGCGGACAGGAAATCCTCGAACTGGCCGCGCTCGGCCACGACGGTGGGCGGACGATGCTGTTGCAGCCATTTCTCGGCCGGCTCGAAGCGGGTCCAGCCCGGCAAGGTTGCCGCCAAATTGGTCTCGCGCCATTTGGGATGGCGCGGCGGCTTCTGAAACTCGGCCAGCCGCGGGAAAAACACGTTCACGAACTTCTCCAGCCGATCGTAGCGGTCGGTGTCCTTCGGCCAGTTATAAGCGAACAGCACGCAGCCGACGGCGACGGTGTCGACGCTGCGGCCGGGCTCGATCAGATTCGGATAGTCGTCATGGGTCAGCACGGCGGGCAGGAAATCGGCCTGCAGCGGCTTGGCATAGGCCACCGGCAGAATGCGGAAGCCGTCGGAGGCCTTCAACTTGGAGATGGATCCGGGCGGCTTGCCGGCAATCAGAATGCTCGCGGCGATCTCGCCTTTTTTCAGCGCCTCGAAGGCGTCGGCCTGGCCCATGTTGACCTCCTCGGCCTTGATGCCGAGGCGGTTGAAGATCTCGATGGTCGAGAGTTGGGTGCCCGAGCCGATGTCGCTGAAATTGACCTTCTTGCCGGCCAGTTGCTCGATCGAACTGATGCCGGACTCGGCGCGGACGATGAGGTGCATCTCTTCGTTGAACAGCTTGGCGATATAGACCAGCTTGCCGTCGAGATTGCCGAGCTCGCCGGTTTTCTGGAAATAGGGCAGCAGCACCGATTGGGTGATGCCGAGATCGACGCCCTTCAACAGGCGGACGTCGCGGATGTTCTGGCCGCCGCCCTTGCCGATGATCGGCAGGACGCGGAACTTGTTGCCGTCGTCGAGCACCGCCGACAGATCGTAGGCAATCGAGAGGTAGGTGCCGTTCAAATTGCCGGAGACGATACCGACGGTGGCCTGATTGATCTCGACGGCCAGGCGGTTGACAGCCGAGCCGTCGCTGCGCGTGGCTTTCCACGGGCGCGAATCCTGGGCATCGGCGATGGTGATTGAAAGACAGGCTGCGATGAACGCAGCCAAAACACTCGCACTCGCACGCGCACTGAGACTCAAACCGGCACGGCGAGGCTCCCGCAAGCCTCGGAACATGACCGCTCCCTGAACTACAGCGACCCCAAGCGCCCCGCAGGCCGCTGCGTACCCCGTCGCCGATCCGTCTTTTTTTGCGGACGGTTGCCGGTCTTTTTGTTGGGGCCAATTCTTCGCAGCGAATGTGTCGGTAGTTCGCAACGAATATGACGCGATTAGGGTATTCCTGGGCACGGCGGTCTAATGTTATGTAATCGGGCTCGCCGCTCCGGACGCGGCGAGTTCCCATCAAGTCCGGTCACGCTTACCTGCGTTCGTAGGCAGCGAGTGAGCAGGAGAAAAAGATGGTCGCTTTGACCTTTCCCGACGGCGCGCGCCGCGATTATCCAGATCCCATCACCGGCCTCGAAGTGGCCAAGAAAATTTCGCCTTCGCTCGCCAAGCGAACGGTGGCGATGGCGCTCGACGGCGTGCTCATGGACCTTTCCGACACGATCGAGCGCGACGCCAAGATCGAGTTCGTCGCCCGCGACGACCCGCGCGCGCTGGAGATGATCCGCCACGACTGCGCCCACGTCATGGCCGAGGCGGTGCAGACGCTTTTCCCCGGCACCCAGGTCACCATCGGCCCGCCGATCGAGAATGGCTTCTATTACGATTTCTTCCGCAACGAGCCATTCCGGCCCGAGGACTTCCCGGCGATCGAGAAGAAAATGCGCGAGATCATCCAGCGCGATGCCCCCTTTACCAAGGAAGTGTGGACGCGCGAGCAGGCGAAGAAGGTGTTTCGCGACAAGGGCGAGAATTTCAAGGTCGAGTTGGTCGATACGATCCCGGCCGGCGAGCCGCTCAAGATCTACAAGCAGGGCGAATGGTTCGATCTCTGCCGCGGGCCGCACATGCCGTCCACCCGCCACGTCGGCAATGCGTTCAAGCTGATGAAGGTGGCGGGCGCCTATTGGCGCGGGGATTCCAAGAACCCGATGCTGACGCGCATCTACGGCACCGCCTGGCCGGACGAGAAAGAGCTCGCGCAATATCTGCATCAGCTGGAAGAGGCGGAGAAGCGCGACCACCGCCGGCTCGGGCGCGAGATGGACCTCTTCCACTTTCAAGAAGAGGCGCCGGGCGCGGTGTTTTGGCACGCCAAGGGCTGGACTTTGTTCGAGGCATTGATCGCCTATATGCGCCGGCGCCAGGACGAGACCGGGTATCTGGAAGTGAACACGCCGCAGCTGATGGACTCCTCGCTGTGGATCGCCTCGGGCCACATGGAAAAATATCGCGAGATGATGTTTCTCACCGAAGCGCGCGAGGACGACGAGCGCGTCTTCACCATCAAGCCGATGAACTGCCCGGGCCATGTGCAGATTTTCAAGAACGGCTTGAAGTCCTATCGCGATCTACCTCTGAAGCTCGCCGAATTCGGCAAGGTGCACCGCTTCGAGCCCTCCGGCGCGCTGCACGGGCTGTTGCGCGTGCGCGCCTTTACCCAGGACGACGCGCATGTGTTCGTGACCGCGGACCAGATCGCGGCCGAATGCGTCGCTATCAATGACCTTATTCTGTCGATCTATTCCGACTTCGGCTTCGACGACGTGCGCATCAAGTTCTCCGACCGGCCGGAAAAGCGCATCGGCGAGGACGCGGTGTGGGACAAGGCGGAAGCGGCGCTGATGTACGCGCTCAAAGCCTCGGGCCGGCCGTGGACGCTCAACAAAGGCGAGGGCGCCTTCTACGGACCGAAGCTCGAATATGTCTTGCGCGACGCCATCGGCCGCGAGTGGCAATGCGGCACCACGCAGGTCGACCTCAATCTGCCCGGCCGCTTGGGCGCCTTCTATATCGCGCCCTCGGGCGAGAAGGTGGTGCCGGTG
>JAUSIF010000118.1 GCA_030648135.1 Xanthobacteraceae bacterium | reverse complement strand
GCCATGAAGTACTTCGTCACCGAGGTGCAGAAGCGCATCAAGAAGCGGCTGGAAGCGCACTTCCACCAGGACTTCGGCATGGGCGTCGCCAACACCATCATGGCGCTGTCGCTCGGCGTCGAGGTGATGCACACGACCGTGCTCGGCATCGGCGAGCGAAGCGGCAACGCGCCGATGGAAGAAATCGTCATGGCGCTGAAGACCATGTACGGCGTCGACGTCGGCATCGACTGCACCAAGCTCACCCCGCTGGCGAACCTGGTGCAGCGTCTGACCGGCGTGCTGGTGCCGACCAACAAGGCGATCGTCGGCTCGGGTTTGTATCAGATCGAGTCCGGCATCATCGCGTCGTGGTTCAAGAACTGCGGCGAGAAGAACGCCACCGAGCTGTTCCCGATCCGCTGGAGCGCGGTCGGCCAGCCGCCGGCGGAAGTGGTGATGGGCAAGGGCTCCGGCATCGACTCGGTTAACATGTGGCTCAAAGACGTCGGCATGCAGGTGTCGGAAGAGGACGCCATGAAGGTGCTGCAGGCGGTCAAGCTGCATTCGCTGACCAACAAGAAGATGCTGAGCCACGCCGAATTCCGCGATGTGGCGAGAGCCACGCTCGGCCGGATGCAACAGGCGGCGGAGTGAGGCTCACTGTCATTCCGGGGCGCGTGCGCAGCACGCGAACCCGGAATCCAGATGCTGTTGCATGAGCGGCTAACGACAAAGCCCCGGGCGCGAGCCCGGGGCTTTTTGTGCGCACGGCAAGATCAGACCCGCGCTCACATCTTGAACTTCACGATCTTCTGCTGCTGCTGGCCGAGCCCCAAGATCCCGAGTTCGACCACGTCGCCGGCTTTCAGCCATACCGGCGCCGGCTTCATGCCGAGCGCGACGCCGGGCGGCGTGCCGGTGGCGATCACGTCGCCGGGCTCCAGCACGAAGAACTGCGAGCAGTACCACACGATGTGCGTGACGCCGAAGATCATGGTCCTGGTGTTGCCGCGCTGCCGCTTCTCGCCGTTGACGTTGAGCCACATGGAGAGCTTCTGCGGGTCGCGGATCTCGTCCCTGGTCACGAGCCAGGGACCGAGCGGGCCGAAGGTCTCGCAGCCCTTGCCCTTGGATATGGTTCCCGCGCGCTCGATCTGGAACGCGCGTTCCGACACGTCGTTGGCCAGGCAATAGCCGGCGACCACGTCCATCGCCTTGTCTTTCGACAGGTAGCGCGCGCGCCGGCCGATGACGATGGCGAGCTCGACCTCGTAGTCGAGCTTGCGGGCGGCCTTCGGGATCATGGTGTTGTCGTTCGGCCCGCAGATCGAGGTCGGCGCCTTGTTGAAGATGATCGGCTCACTCGGGACCGGCACGCCTTGTTCCGCCGCGTGGTCGGCGTAGTTGAGCCCGATGGCGATGTAATTGCGGACCTTGCCGACGCATGGACCGAAACGCGGCTTGCCCTTCACCAGCGGCAATTTCTCGATCTTGGTCCGGCGGATTTTTGCGAGGCTCTTGGACAGCACTTCGCCGTTGATGTCGGGCACGATCTTGGAGAGATCGCGGATGTTGCCTTCGGAATCGATGATCCCCGGCTTCTCGCGACCCGCAGGGCCAAAGCGCACGAGCTTCATGGGTGTTCCTCTTGGGGTTCAATGGGCGGGAGGCGGATCATTCTATCCGCGCGCGCCGACAAGCGAAACTCAATCTCCGGTCGGCGAAATGCGGAACTCAAGCACGTCCCTGCGCGCGCGCAAAGCCGCGGCCAGGCGCTGGAGGTTGCGCTGATCGATGGTCTGGATCGAGGTGCGGTATTCGAACACGCGGCCGTTGTCGTCGAGCCGGTAGCTCATGCTGGCGGTGGAAAAGCCTTGCGCGGTGATGAGCTTCTTCACCTTTGCTTCCGGGAGCGTGCGCCGCTTGGCGAAGCGGAGCACCAAGAGGGCGTAATACTGGCTCGGCATCCAGGCCTCGATCCAGCGAAACACGGCGAGCGTGCCGAGCGTCGCGAGCGTCCCCAGGATCGCCGGATAGAAGAAGCCCGCGCCGAAGAGAATGCCGATGGCCGCCGTGATCCAGATCGAGGCGGCGGTGGTGAGGCCGCGCACCGACAGCCCCTCCTTGAAGATCACGCCGGCGCCCAAGAAGCCGATGCCGGTCATGATGCCTTGCGCCATGCGCTGCGGATCGGTGCGGATGGCCTCAAGGGGTATGCCTTTGAACCAGTCGTCCTGATAGATGGTGATCAACATGAGCAGCGCGGAGGCGAGGCAGACCAGCGCGTGGGTGCGGAAACCCGCCGGACGGCCGTGGAAGCTGCGCTCCAGCCCGATCATGCTGCCAGCGAACCAGGCGGCACTGAGATGGATGATGATGTCGATATAATGCGGCGTGATCATGCTTGCCTCGCAGGCGAAGGAATTCTCGGTGCAGGCATTAATCCCCTGGCGCGCGCGCGTCCAGTATTTGATGGCTGCGAGCGGCATCCCCCGGTTGGGGTAAAGTGAGACGATGGACAGTTCCGCTGCGCCGCAGCCGCCGACCGCTGCCGATGTAGAGGACGCCGCGCGCCTGCTCAAGGGCGTCGCGGTGTGCACGCCGCTTATTCCCGCGCCCATGCTCGAGCGCGCAGGCGGCCGCGTCCTGCTCAAGGCCGAGATTTTTCAGCACACCGGCTCGTTCAAGTTCCGCGGCGCCTATAACTGCATCGCCCGCATTCCCAAAAGCCGGCGCGCCGGCGGGGTGGTGGCTTATTCCTCGGGCAATCATGCCCAGGGCGTGGCCGCGGCGGCGAAGCTGTTGGGGCTCCCGGCGGTGATCGTGATGCCCTCCGACGCGCCGGCGCTGAAGCGCGAGCGCACCCAGGCGCTCGGCGCCGAGGTCGTGCTCTATGACCGCGAGCGCGAGAGCCGGGAGGAGATCGCCGGCCGCATCGCGAGCGAGCGCGGCGCCACGCTCATCCCACCCTATGACCATGCGCTGGTGATCGCGGGGCAGGGCACGGTCGGGCGCGAGATCGTCGAAGAGCTCGCGGCGCTGAAGCTCAAGCCCGATCTCGTGCTGGTGCCGGCCTCGGGCGGCGGGCTCGTCGCCGGCATCGCGCTGGCGGTGAAGCAAAATCATCCGGCGGCGCGGATCATGACCGTGGAACCCGCGGGCTTCGACGACCATGCCCGCTCGTTCCGCTCCGGAAGGCGCGAGAAGAACGCCAAACTAGCGGGCTCGATCTGCGACGCGCTGCTCGCGCCCGAGCCCGGCGAAATCACCTTCGAGATCACGCGCCGGCTGGTGGGCGAGGGGCTGGTGGTGAGCGAGCAGGAAGTGCGCGCCGCCATCGCTTTTGCGTTTCGAGAATTGAAGCTGGTGCTGGAGCCCGCGGGTGCCGCCGCGCTGGCGGCGCTTCTTGCCGGCAAGGTCGACGTCGAGGACAAGGTCGCGGTGCTGGTGCTGTCGGGAGGAAACGTCGATCCCGAATTGTTCGCGTCGGCGATCGGCGGCCGCTGATTGGCGTCAGGAAAACAGCGCCAGCCGCTCGGCCGGCGAAAGCGCTTCGATGCCGTCGCCGCGCGCCGCGGCATCGGTCTTCGCGTCCGGTTTCATGCCAGGCGGCCGGTG
>JAUSIF010000100.1 GCA_030648135.1 Xanthobacteraceae bacterium | reverse complement strand
GGCCGGCTTGCGCCTGGGCGGCGTCGGTGAGAAAGGCGAAATGCAGGATGCGCCGGGGCGTCTCGATCGGGGTGAAAGGCCGCGCATGCAGCTCGCCGAGCACGACGCCGCGCAACGGGTGAGCCGTGAGCCGCACGCCCTCGCCGATGGTGACCTCGTTCCCGGCCATGCCTCTTTCCTCTTACACGCGCAGGCCTCAAAGGCTCGGAAGGAAAGTCGCGACCTGCGGGAACACGGCGAGCAGGACGACCACCGCCAACAGCACGATCCAATAGGGGATCGAGCCGCGGAAGATTTCGGCGAGTGTAATCGTTCGGTCGGGCACCGCGGCCTTGACCGTGAACACCAGGATGCCGAACGGCGGCGTGAGCAGGCCGGTTTCGATGGCCAGAATGCCCATGATCGCGAATGCCAGCGGATCGAAGCCGAGGGTCATCGCGATCGGGGCGAAGATCGGCACGGTCAGCAGAATGATGGAGATGGAATCGATCAAACAACCGAGCACGAACCAGATCGCCACCATCACCAGCAGAATGCCCCAGGGGCCGGCGCCGGTGCTCAGCAGGAATACCTTGGCGGCCTCGGTAAAGCCGGTCATCGACAAGACGCGCGAATAGAGCTGGGCGCAAAACAGCAGCAGCAGCAGCGGGCCCGAGGTGCGGCCCACATCCAGCACCACCTGCCAAACTTCCCGCGGCTTGATCCCCTTGATCACGGCCAGGATGAACGCGCCGACGGCTCCCACGCCGGCGCCCTCGGTCGGCGTGCACAAGCCGAGCCAGATGGCTCCAAGTGTGCCGAGAATAAGCATGACGACCAACAAAGTGCTGGCGAACACGGCGCCAATCGGCTCTTCCTCCCCGATTGGAGGCAGCGCGGGCGCGCCGGCGACGTCCGCGCCAACGGCGCCGGTGGTCAAACGCGACCTTTTTTCGCCGACCAGCTCGGGCTTCAATATCGCCGCGATCACCACATAGGCGATCATCCCGCCCGCCGCGATGAATCCGGGGATGATGCCGGCGAGAAAAAGCTTGCCGATGGACAGCTCCGTCAGCACGCACCACACGATCATCAGCACCGACGGCGGGATCAACATCCCGAGGCAGGCGCTGCCGGCGACGCAGCCGAGCGCGAAATCGCGTCGATAGCCGTAGCGCCGCATTTCCGGATAGGCGATGCGCGAGAACGCGGCGGCGGCCGCGATGCTGACGCCAGTGACGAAGCCGAACAAGGCATTGGCCACGATGGTCGCTGCGGCAAGCCGTCCCGGCAGCCATTTGCTGGCGCGGTTGCCGAGCGCATAGAGGTCGCGCGCCGCCCCGCATTTGGCCAGAAAGTCGCCCATCAACATGAACAGCGGGATCACGGCGAACACGTAGTCGCGCAAGGCTTCGTAGGCCGTGCTGGCGACAAAGCTGCGCACCACTTCGATATCGCCCATCATGAGATAAATGCCGAGCGCGGCGGTAATGCCGAGGGAAATGGCGATATGCACGCCCGCGAACACGAGTCCGAGCAGGACGATCACGATGACGATCATGTCGATGTGGCCAAGCATGACGCCCTCAAATTTGCGTCGGCACGGAGGGCACCTCGTCCTCCGCCCGGCCAGTTACGAGCACGCCCACTGCGCGGACCGCGTGCAGGACGTAGCTGATCACCACGAGCACCGCTCCGGTCAGAACGATGATGCGCGCCGGCAAGGCCGGCACCCGCAGCGCTCCTTCGCCTTCATACTCGCCGCTGGTCCAGGCGTGGAGCGTGGGTTCGTAGCTGCCCCACACGATGAGTCCGAAGAACAGGATGCCAAGCACGCTCGACAACAAGAGGGCGCAGGCGCGTCCGCGCACGCCGAACATGGAGGCAAAAACATCGGTGTAGATCATGCTGCCGCTCTGCACCGAGTAGCCCGCGAGCAGGAAGCAGATAATGACGATCGACATCGACACCATCTCGGGCGTGCCCTTGACCGGAGAGTTAAAGAAGGCGCGTCCGATGACGTCGGCGCAAACCAGAAAGCCGAGCAGAAAAATGATCACCGCCGCGGCTGCGAGCAGTACGCGCACGATCCAGGCATTCAAGGCTTCAAGCACTGGCAGCCCTCGGCGCCGGAGGCTAGCGCATGATCCGGCGAAGTGGAAACCGGTTCGCCGAAGATTAATAAGTTAGCGCGCGAGCCGCAGATCAGTCTACGCAATCTGCGCAAGCTTGATTGCGTCCGCAAAACCGGTACCCACTTTTACCGATCGCGCGCTAGCAGCGGGCGACCGAAGCTGTCGGCCGCCCGCTGCGCAGCGTCACACTGATTTGATCTTATAGCGAACCGGCCATTTGTAGCCGAGCTTCTCGGCTTCCTCGATCGTGAGCTTGAGCACTTGCGAGGCGGGCAGGCCTATCTTGTCGAGTTCGTCGGCTTTTTGCTGCGGCCAGTCCTTCATCGCGTTTGCCCAATCAACGCGAACGGACTCAGGAATTTTTTTTACGACTGCTCCCGCCGCTCGCAAAGCTTCCATCTGCTTGGGATAGTTCTCTTCATTGACTTTTCCGGTGAGTGTTTCGTATTCGCGGCCGACCTCCATAATGATGTCCTGCACTTCCTTAGGCAGCTTGGCGAAACGGGCTTTGTTCATCGTCAGGCCGTGCCAGGTGATCGCACCGAAGCCGGTCTCGGTGTAATATTTTCCGATTTCGTAGAGCTTGAAGTTCACGTAGCCCGACGGGAACATGATCCAGCCGGCGTATACGCCGGTCTGCATCGCGGTGTAGGCCTCGGGCAGCGACGACTGCACCGGCACGGCACCCGCATATTCGAGCCATTTGAGATTGAGGCCGGCGCCGGCAAGCTTGCGTCCTTTGAGGTCAGCCACCGTATTCCAGTCGAAGGTCGTGCCGAGATTATATCCATTGTCGGCGATCAGCGCGATCAGGCGCTGATTGAATTTGTCCTCAAGCACTTTGGACAGGTACGGCACCTTGTCGAACACGATGCGTACCAGCTTGACGCTCATCGTCGGGCTCATGGTGCCGAACGGCAGCATCACCTGAAAGGGATGTAACGGCAGGTTCGAGGGCTCGAAGCCGAAATTATAACCGCCGATGTCGATAATCCCCGACTGCACGCCTTCGAGCGTGTCGGCGACCTTCACCATCGAGCCGCCGTAACCCTCGACGAACTCCACCTTATGTTTGGTTTTGGCGGCCACCCGCTTGGTGACCTCCGGCACGAAGAAGCTCTGCATCAGAGCGACATAGGTGTTCGCCGGCGGATGGCCGGACGCGATCCTGAGCCGGATCGTCTCTTGCGCGTATGCGGACGAGCCTGCAATCACCAACGCGGCGACGGCGAACGCTCGCAGCAAAGTGCGGATGAGCATGATTTTCCTCCCCGATTGCCCCCAGGCCTTGTTGGCGGCTTGTTGGCGGCTTGTTATCGAGTGCAAACCATCCTTCTCCTTTGCCTTACCTGTCAACTCCACAACGTCGACCGCCCTGCGCTTGCGTAGCCCTTGGCGTTCGGCCAAATTGCCTTTTCCGTTCATGCCTCGGCATCGCTGCGCCGTGCCGCCGGGGTCGAGGGAGTAAGTCGTATGGCCGCCGAGACCGGCCCGCGCCCGCGCGTCGGGCTCTTCGTCACCTGCCTCGTCGATCTGATCCGTCCGCGCATCGGCTTCGCCACGGCAAAGCTCCTGCAGGACGCGGGCTGCGTCGTCGAGGTGCCGGTGCAAACCTGCTGCGGACAACCCGCATTCAATTCCGGCGACCGCGCCACCGCGCGCGCGATCGCGGAATCCGTGATCGCCGCCTTCGAGCCCTACGACTACGTGGTGGCCCCGTCCGGCTCCTGCGCCGGCATGCTCCGCGTGCATTATCCCGAGTTGTTCGCCGGCGATCCCAACTGGATGCCGCGGGTCGAGACGTTCTGCGGCCGGGTCTACGAGATCGCGAGCTTTCTCGTCGACGTGCTCAAAGTCGAACGTGTCAATGCGTTCTACGAGGGCACCGTCACCTATCACGACGGCTGTTCGGGGCTGCGCGAACTCGGAATCAAGCGGCAGCCGCGCCAGCTCTTGACCAGCGTCGCCGGTCTCTCGCTCACGGAGATGAAGGAGCCCGAGGTCTGTTGCGGCTTCGGCGGCACCTTCTGCGTCAAATATCCCGAAATCTCCAATTCCATCGTCGAAAAGAAAGTCGCCAACGTCGCCGCCACCGGCGCGCCAATGCTGCTCGCCGGCGACCTCGGCTGCCTGATGAACATGGCGGGCAAGTTGCAGCGCATGGGCAGTCCGGTCGCGGTGCGCCATGTGGTCGAGGTGCTCGCCGGCATGGCGCACGAGCCCGCGATCGGAGAACCCGCGAAGGTGAAGCGGTCATGAGCGCCGCCGCCGCCGAACAGCAAGCAAAGTTCCGCACGCGGCCGGCGCGGCGCGAGGATGCCGCTGCGATCGCGCGCATCTATAACGAAGGCATCGAGGACCGCGTCGCTACCTTCGAGACCGAGCCGCGCACGGAAGCGGACGTGCTCGGCTGGTTCGAGCGCGGCTACACCATTGTCGTGATCGAGGCGGAAGCGCGCGTGCGCGCCTATGCCGCCGCCTTCTCCTATCAGGCGCGGTCCTGCTATTCCGGGGTGCGCGAATTCTCGGTCTATGTCGGCCGCGCCGATCGCGGCCGCGGCTATGGGCGGGCGGCACTGGAAGCGCTGATCGAGGCGGCGCGCCAACGCGGCGACTGGAAGCTCCTGTCACGGCTGTTTCCGGAGAACGCCGCCAGCCGCAAGCTGCTCTCAGCACTCGGCTTCCGCGAAATCGGCAGCTACGAGCGTCACGCCAAGCTCGACGGCAAATGGCGCGACGTCATTATCGTGGAGAAGCTGATCGATACCGATCCGGCCGAGACCGGCGCGGAGCGGGGAGGGAAGCGATGAGTGTTCAGATCACTTCCCCGCAATTCAAGGGCAACGCCCGCCGCGCGCTCGCCGATCCGCAGCTGCAGAAGGCGCACGGCAATGTCGGGCAGAACTTTGTCGAGAAGCGCCGGCAG
>JAUSIF010000098.1 GCA_030648135.1 Xanthobacteraceae bacterium | reverse complement strand
CAGCGGAAGAATTCGGCCGCATAGGCGACCTCGCCGCGCGAGTCGGAGAGCGCCTTGCCGTTCTCGATGGTGATGAGCTTGGCGAAACGCTCGGCGTCGCGCACGATCAGCTCATAGGCCTTGCGCAGGACCTCGGCGCGTTCGCGCGGCTTCTTCCCGGCCCAGCCTTCGAAGGCGGCGCTGGCGGCATCGACCGCGGCTTTCGCGTCCTCGATGCTCGCGCTCGCGACCGAGGCGATGGTCTTCTCGGTCGCCGGATCGATCACATCAAAACGCTGGTTATCGGAGGATTTGCGCCACTTACCCCCGATCCACAGGTCGGTCGGAACTTTGGCGAGCAGGTTGTCGTACATGCGGGCACCTATGCGGAAAGCGAACGCCGCACGCGATCGACGATGCGATCGGCGGTCGGCAGCACCATGTCCTCGAGAATGTCGGTGGCGGGCAAGGGCAGATGCGGGGTCGTGATCCGCACCGGCGGCCCGTCGAGATCGTAGAACGCCTCGTCGGCCGCGATCGAGACGATCTCGGCGCCCCAACCGCACAGCCGCGGATTTTCCTCGACGGTGAACAGGCGATGGGTGCGGGCGAGCGAACCGAGGATGGTCTGGGTGTCGAGCGGCACCAGCGAGCGCACGTCGATCACTTCGCAGTCGAGGCCATGTTCCGCCTTGAGCTTTTCCGCCGCCTCGAGCGCGCGCGGCACCATGAACGCGAGTGCCAGAATGGTGGCGTCTCGGCCCGGCCGGACAATCTTGGCGGTGCCGAGCTGATCCACGATTTCGCCGTCCGGCACCTCGCCCTTCGTGGCATAGAGCGATTTGTGCTCGAAGAAGATGACCGGGTCGGGGTCGCGCACCGCAGCCGCGAGCAGCCCGATCACGTCGCGCGGGGTCGAAGGCGCCACTACCTTTAGGCCCGGAATCATCATGCACCAGTTCTCGACGCTCTGGCTGTGTTGCGCGCCGAAACGGGAGCCGGCGCCATTGCCGGTGCGCACGACCAGCGGGCATTTGAGCTGGCCGTTGGACATATAGCGGCTCTTGCCGAACTCGTTGGCGATGTAGTCGAAACACACCGCGAAGAAATCGGAGAACATGATCTCGGCGATGGGCTTCAAGCCGGTCATGGCCGCGCCCATGGCGGCGCCCATGATCGCCAGTTCGGAAATCGGCGGGTCACGCACGCGCAGCGGTCCGAACTGCTCGAGCAATCCCACGGTAGTCTTGAACACGCCGCCGGCCTTGGCCACGTCCTCGCCGAAAAAGACCACGTCGGGATCGCGCGCCATCTCCTGGGCGATGCCGCGGGTGACCGCGTCGCGATAAGTCAGTTCCGCCATGCCCAGCCCCCATCCGCATAGACGTCGGAGGTGAGAAGATCGAGCGACGGCGGTGGCGCCGCCTTGCATTTCTCGGTCGCCTCATCGACGCGGCGATTCACATCGGTCTCGATGCCGGCAATCACATTCTCGGCGATACCGAACTGGATGAGCCGGTCACGGTAGATCTTGATCGGATCGCGCTTTTTCCAGGCGTCAAGCTCGCCGTCCGGCCGGTATTTCGCGGGGTCGGCGCGTGAATGGCCGCTGTAGCGATAGGTCATGCATTCGATCAGCGAAGGTCCGCCGCCGGCGCGCGCCTTGTCATAGGCGGCCCTGGCCGCGCGGTAGATCGTGTCGGCGTCTTGTCCGTCGAGGACGATGCGCTCGAGGCCATAGGACGCGGCGCGGTCGGCGGCCGGATGCTCGACCGACGTCACCTCGCCGATCGGCGTGTATTCCATGTAAAGATTGTTCTCGCACACGAAAATCACCGGCAGCTTCCACACCGCGGCGAAGTTCAGCGCCTCGTGGAAGGCGCCGATATTGGTGGTGCCATCGCCGAAGAAGCAGACTGAGACATCCTTGTCGCCCTTGTATTGGGCGCGCCAGGCGGCGCCGCAGGCGATCGGCAGATGCGCGCCAACGATGGCGTAGGAGCCCATGACGCCGTGTTCAACGGAGGTGAGGTGCATCGAGCCGCCCTTGCCGCGCATGAGGCCGTTATCGCGCTGCATCAGCTCGCCCAGCACCCGCTCGATCGGCACGCCGCGGGCGAGCGTATGGGCATGGCCGCGATAGGTGCAGAAACTGAGGTCGCCGGGCTTCATCGCGGCGGCGAAGCCGGTGGCGACCGCCTCCTGGCCGAGCGACAAGTGGCTCGTGCCTTTCACCAGGTTCTGTAGGAACAGGTCATAGGCCCGCTGTTCGGATTGGCGGATCTCAACCTGCATGCGGTACATGGTGAGCCGCATTTTCTCGCCGATGTCGTCGTTCAAGCCGGGCTGGCCGGCCGTCTCACCCGGCGCGTGGGCTGGTTTTCTCGCCATGATGGAACCTCGGACGGACTGATGGGCCGGGATGGACGAAGCCGGGTTTTAGACTAGTTTATCAGGCGGGGCCCGGCCGGATTGTCAACCGGAAACGAGCGGGCGAGGAAATTAGCGCCAGTTGCGAGGCTCAGGCAACGCCGTGACTGGTTCCAGTGCCTATTCCGTTTGCGCATGGTTGGATACTGCGAAAGCCGGTCAGGTACAATGGCAGGTTCAGTTTCGGGTCCCCCATTCCCATGTGCATTTGTGCCACTGTCGCGGCACAAGACCTTGACGAGCTCCGAGTACCGCCCAGTTGGCGTTCCCCGCGACTGAAATCGAGCAGGAGTACCGCGAATATGTCTTCCTTTTTGCGGGTTCTCTTGGCGCGGCGACGCCGATTCCGGTATTCGGGAAGCCGCGTGCCCTGCAATCTGTGCGGAGGCGAAAGCTTTCTCGTTGTCGGCCGCCGCGACCGTTGGCTCAATCCGCTCATCAATGTGATGTGCCGCCAATGCGGCTTGATCTTCCTCGATCCGATGCCGACTGACGAGGAGATTAACCGCTATTACGAACGCCACTACCGGATACATTATCAAGGTGCCGCGGAACCGACACCGGTATCGATTCTACGCAGTCTGCGCAACGCCGAGGAACGGCTGCAAATGCTGGCTTCGGTGTTAAAATCCGTCATGCGCATTCTCGACGTCGGCTCGGGCGGAGGCGAGTTTCTCGCGACGGCGCAACGTCAAGGTTATGAAGTCGAGGGAGTCGAGCCCAATGTAGGCTATGCGCGCTATGCCGAGCGAACCTACGGCGTGAAAGTCCATGTCGCGCCGTTCATGCAGATCGATTTTGGCGGACGCCAGTTCGACCTCATCACGTGCAATCACGTGCTCGAGCACATGCGCAATCCGCTCGCCAACCTCCGACGGTTCCACCAGCTCCTGGTCCCTGGCGGCAATCTGCATCTCCTGGTTCCCGACATGGCCGAACCGCACAAAACTCCAATCGGGCTTTTCCATTTCGGACATTTACACGGCTTTACCCACGAAACCCTGGTGATGATGGCGGCGAAAGGCGGTTTTGCGCCGTTCGACGACACGCGGCGGAATACTGCTTTGTTGTTTCGCCGTCTCGCCGGGCCGGACCCGAATTGGTTCCGTTTTCCAGAGCATGCGACCGCGCTTGCAGCTTTTTTCCGCCGGCGCACCATGTGGCGGCATATTGCCTCCATCGGAGCCTATAAGCGAACCGCGGGTCGCTTGCGTTATCTGCTCGGCGACTATTTGACCGTGTGGCGGTCGACCGACCGAACGAGCGATGCGACAAAAGCAAAGTCTACGTGACCGATGATCGCTCGCGGCCGGCAGCGGATGCGCGCGCGTATCGAAAAAGTCTTTTACTTTCATCGCTCTTGCTTGAGCGCGCTTTCGTGCCAGCGCCGCAGCACGAGGTGCTGGAGAAACGTGAGTACGGCGAAGATCGCAATGCCGGCGAGGGAGACGAGCAGAAGAGCCGCGAACATGCGCGGGACATTGAGCCGGTAGCCCGACTCGACGATGCGATAGGCGAGGCCGGAACCCTTGCCGGCGGAGCCAGCGGCGATCTCGGCGACGACGGCGCCGATCAGCGCCAGACCGCCGGCGATGCGCAAGCCGCCGAGGAAGTAGGGCAATGCCGCCGGAATCCGCAACAGCACGAGCGTCTTCACGCGTCCGGCGCCATAGAGGGCGAACAGGTCGCGCAGATTGTGGTCGACCGAAACAAGCCCGAGTGCGGTGTTGGACAGCACTGGAAAGAAGGCGACGATCCAGGCGCACACCAGCACCGCCGTGTTCGGTTCGAGATAGACGAGAAGCAGCGGCGCGATGGCGATGACGGGCGTGACCTGCAGGATTACCGCGAAGGGAAACAGCGAAAGCTCGACCAGCCGCGAGCTCGCGAACAGGATCGCGAGCGCCACGCCGCCGACGGTGGCGGCGAAAAGCGCCAAGGCGGTGGTCTCGAGTGTGACCATGAGCGAGGTCGAGAGCACGCTCCAGTCTGCGACGAGCGTCTCCATCACCAGGCCCGGTCCGGGCAGGATATAGGGCGGAATGGAGTTTAGGCGCACGGCGAGATCCCAGCCGATGATGACTATGGCCAGCGCGAGCGCGGGCAGGAGATAACGCAGCCGCCGCTCGGCGTGCGGCGCGCGTTCGCCCGGGGAGGGCTTCAGCGCGGCCATCAGCCTTCTCCCATGACCCGCGCGAGTGCGGCGGAAACCTTGCGGCATTCAGCACCATATTCGGCGGAGGTGCGGAAGGGGGCCTCGCGCGGCTCGCTCGCCTCGATCGTGAATTCGGCCGCGATGCGTCCGGGCCGCGGCGTGAACATCAAAATACGGGTCGAGAGATAGACCGACTCGAACACCGAATGGGTGACGAAGACGATCGTGCATCCGAGCGTGCGCCACAGCGTACGCAGTTCGTCATTGAGCTTGAAGCGCGTGATCTCGTCGAGGGCAGCGAAGGGCTCGTCCATCAACAGGAGCCGCGGGCGAGTGACGAGCGCGCGTGCGATCGAGACGCGCATGCGCATACCGCCCGAAAGCTCGCGCGGGTAAGCGTCGCGAAAATCGCCGAGACCGACCAGCGCCAGCGCCTCTTCGACGCGCGGCATCGCCTCGTGTCGGGCGACGCCCTTGAGCCGCAGCGGTAGGCGCACATTCTGGGCGACGGTGGTCCAGGGCATGAGCGTCGGCTCCTGGAACACGAAGCCGATCTCGCGCGGGCCGCTGCCGTCGCGCCGGAGAATATCGCCTTCGCTCGGCTCGGCGAGACCCGCGAGCAGGCGCAGCGCCGTCGACTTGCCGCAGCCCGAGGGCCCGAGCAGGCTCAGAAACTCGCCCTCGCGGACAGCGAGGTCGAGATTTTTCAGCGCGGTCACACCATTCGGAAAGCTCTTGCCGACATTGCGAAAGGCGGCGAGCGGCCCGCCAGCCGAAGCTGCGGAGGACTTCTCCTCGCGGGCGGAGACTGAGGCGGACATGGGTGTGCGCGCTGATCTCAGTTCTTTGGTCGCAGATCGAGGCCGACTTTATGGTTCACGAATGAAAGCGTGAAAGCCTTCTTCCAATCGACCGTGGACTTCACGACGCCGGCCTTTACCATCTTGTCGAAGAAGCTCTTCACCCGCAGCTCTTGCATCGCGCCGATCCCCAGACTCACCGAATCACCCGAATCGACGATGCCGAACTCCTTCATCTTGGCGATCGAGAAGGCGATGAGGTCGTCGGTTATCTCGGGGTTGTCCTTCTTGATCAGCTTGTTCGCGCCTCTGTTGTCGCCGTAGAGATAATTGTACCAGCCGATGTTCGAGGCATCGACGAAGCGGCGTACGAGATCGGGTTTCCTCTCGACGAGGTCGATGCGCGTCTCGATGGTGGTCGAATAGGCGTCGAAGCCCTGGTCGGCGAGCAGGAAGATCTTCGGCCTGAATCCGGCCCGCTTCTCGATCACATAGGGTTCCGAGGTCACGTAGCCCTGCATGGCAAGCTTCTTGTCGGCGAGGAAAGGTTGCGGGTTGAAGGTATAGGGCCGCACCTGTTCCTCGCGGAAGCCGTGCTCGGACTTGAGCCACTGAAAATAGCTCGCAAGCCCATCCTTGGAGACCAAAATATTGATCTTCTTGAGGTCGGCGAATGTTTCGATGCCGGCGTCGGGATGGACGAGCAGCACTTGCGGGTCCTTCTGGAACATGGCGGCGATGACCACGGTCGGGATCTTCTGCTCGACCGCGGCGAAAGCCTGCAGCATGTTCGCGCCCATGGCGAAATCGAGCTTGCCGACCGCGAGCAGCAGGCGGTTGTTGATCTGCGGCCCGCCGGGGATGATGGTGACTTCGAGCCCATATTTTGTATAGGTGCCGTCGGCGACGGCCTGATAGAAACCGCCATGCTCGGCCTCGGCGACCCAATTGGTGCCGAAGGTTACCTTGTCGGCGGCAGAAACCGGCAAAGCGGCGTAGAGCAATGAGCCGGCGAACGCGGCAAACCGCACGTAGCGACGGAATAACCCAAGATCCATTCTTCACCTCGTGTGCCGCTTATAAGCGAGGACGCAAAGCTTGCCCACCGGGAAGACGTCCGCGGTCATTTGTGATGCGAACACCGCGCTTGCGACGGCGGCGGCCGGACCCTAGGTTGCCCGGACTTCCGTGAGGATGCCATGTTGCCCAAGCGTCTGTGGACCGAAATGACCTGGGAGGACTTCCGCGCCGGCGATTGCGCGCGCTGGATTGCCGTGCTGCCGGTCGCCGCGGTCGAGCAGCACGGCCCACATCTGCCGCTCGGGGTCGACGGCTTCATCGCGGAAGCTTATCTCGCGCGCGTCTATGCTCTGCTGCCGGAAAAGCTGCCGGTGACCTTCCTGCCGATCCAACGGGTCGGCCAGTCCTACGAGCATCTAGAATTTCCGGGAACGCTGACGTTTTCCACCGAGACGGTCTTGCGCGCCTGGACCGAGATCGGCGAGGCCGTGCACCGCGCCGGCGTGCGTAAGCTGGTGATGATCACGTCTCACGGCGGCAACAACTCGATCCTCGACTTGATCGCGCGCGACCTGCGCGCGCGCCTCAAGATGCTCGCGGTCGCGACCTCCTGGCATCGCCTGGGCTATCCGCAAAAACTCTTCACCGACGTCGAGCGCATCCACGGCATCCATGCCGGCGATATCGAGACCTCGCTGATGCTCGCCGGCCGGCCCGAGACCGTGCGCAAGAGTAAGGCCAAGAATTTCGTGCCGGCGACGCTTGCCATGGAAAAGGAGTTCACGAAGTTGCGCGCCTATCGGCCCGCGGGCTTCGGCTGGATGACGCAGGATCTGAACCCTGCCGGTGCAGTCGGCGACGCGACGCTCGCGTCAAAAGAGAAGGGCGAGAAGGCGATCGAGCACGGCGCCCGCGCCTTCGTCCAGTTGCTCGAAGACGTTCAGCGCTTCGATTTGAAGCGGCTGAAGCAAGGCCCGCGCGCATAGCGGGGTGAATTTCCGAAACAGTCACGGCTGAGGCGCAGCCCGCTTGGTAAGGCAGGGGGGTGGGCTGCCGATGACATATTGTATCGATTCGGAAAATGATATAATATAACGATATCATGCCCGACACGGCCCCTTATATCCATCCCGCGCCCCGCTCCCTCGCCGTCTCGACCTCGCTGTTGCGTCTGTCGGGAGGGCAGCGGATCGCCATCGCGGCCGGCATGGCGGCGCTCCTGTGGGTCGCCGTCGTCTGGGCGATTGGTTGAGCCACCATGACCGCGGCACTCCAGTTTCGCGATCTCACCCTCGGCTACGACCGCCATCCGGCCGTGCATCATCTCGACGGTGCCGTCGCGGAGGGCTCGCTGCTCGCCGTCGTCGGGCCGAATGGTGCCGGCAAGTCCACGCTGTTCAAAGGCATCGTCGGCGCGCTCAAGCCGTTTGCGGGTCATATCGCGCGCGACGGAGTCGATCCGCGCGACATCGCCTATCTACCGCAGATCGCCGAGATCGATCGGTCCTTTCCGATCAGCGTCTATGACATGGTCGCCATGGGGCTGTGGCGGGAAACGGGTCTCTTCGGCGGCATTGGAAAAAGACAGCACGACCGCATCCATCAAGCGATCGCCACGGTCGGGCTGACTGGGTTCGAGCAGCGCGCGATCGGGACGCTTTCCGGCGGGCAGATGCAACGCATGCTGTTCGCTCGTCTGCTCCTGCAGGACGCGCGCGTGATCGTGCTCGACGAGCCATTCATCGCCATAGATGCAAAAACCTGCGCCGATCTGCTCGATCTCGTCCGCCGCTGGCACGACGAGAAGCGAACCGTGCTCGCAGCCTTGCACGATATCGATCTGGTCAAGGTGAACTTTCCCGAAACGCTTTTGCTTGCCCGTGAGAAAGTCGCCTGGGGCGCCACCGCAAACGTGCTCACGCCGGAAAACCTCTTGAAAGCCCGGCATATGTGCGAGGCCTTCGACGATGAAGCGGCGGCCTGCGCAGTCGAGGCGGCCTGAACACATGCTCTACGACACCTTCATTGCCCCTTTCGCCGAATTCGAATTCATGCGCCGGGCGCTGGTCGGCGTCGGCGCGCTTGCGCTCGGCGCCAGCCCGATCGGCGTCTTTCTCATGTTGCGG
This sequence comes from Xanthobacteraceae bacterium, assembly GCA_030648135.1. GTDB lineage: Bacteria > Pseudomonadota > Alphaproteobacteria > Rhizobiales > Xanthobacteraceae > JAUSIF01. The sequence goes on along the minus strand of JAUSIF010000098.1, from coordinate 391 downwards.
CGCATGAGCCTTGTCGGCGACGCCATGGCGCACGCCATCCTGCCGGGCGCAGCGATCGGCTTTCTCATCTCCGGTCTCAGCCTTTTAGCAATGAGCACGGGAGGGATGGTTGCGGGGTTCGTCATTGCGCTGCTGGCCGGTCTGGTTGCGCGCACCACGGAGCTCAAGGAGGACGCAGCCCTTGCCGTCTTTTTTCTCATTTCTCTCGCCCTCGGCGTCACCATCGTCTCGGTGAAAGGAACGAATATCGATCTTCTACACTTCCTGTTCGGCAATGTGCTCGCGCTTGACGATCAAACCTTGCTGTTCATCGTCGCCAGCGCCACCGTGACCCTGATCACGCTCGCGTTGATCTACCGGCCGCTCGTCGTCGAATGCGTTGATCCCGGCT
>JAUSIF010000094.1 GCA_030648135.1 Xanthobacteraceae bacterium | reverse complement strand
CACCGGTCGCGGCCAGAATCGCACGCCGCTTTTCACCGACCGTCTCGATCTTGACCTCGGCCGGGTTCACATAGGAACCGTCGGTCTTCTGATAAGTCTCGTGCACCACCATGCCTTGCGTGAACAGCCCACCGAACGGTTCGTCGAGATGGGCGTGACCGGTCGCCTTCATGGCGCGGGTGAAGAAGCGCGAATAGAGCAGATGCAGGATCGCGTGCTCGACGCCGCCGATATATTGATCGACCGGCATCCAGTGGCGCACAGCCTTGGCATCGGTCGGCGTTTTCGCGTCCGGGGCGGTGAAGCGCAGGAAATACCACGAAGAGTCCACGAACGTATCCATGGTGTCGGTCTCGCGGCGCGCTTTTTTTGCGCAGCGCGGGCAGGCAACGTGCTTCCAGGTCGGATGGCGGTCGAGCGGGTTGCCGGGGCGGTCGAACTCGACATCCTCGGGCAGCTCCACCGGGAGGTTTTTCTCCGGCACCGGCACGACGCCGCAGGCATCGCAGTGGATCACCGGAATCGGACAGCCCCAATAGCGCTGGCGCGAAATGCCCCAGTCGCGCAGGCGGAACTGGACCTGGCGTTGCGCGACCGGGCGATCGCCGCGGGTCTCTTTTTCAAGGCGGCGGACCACCTCTGCTTTTGCCGCCTCGACGCCGAGACCGTCGAGAAAACGGGAATTCGCGAGCTTTCCTTCGCCGTCATAGGCCTCGTTGCCGACGGTGAAGGACTTTGCGTCCGTTCCCTCGGGCACGACCACCGGCACCACCGGCAGCTGGTATTTGCGGGCGAAATCGAGATCGCGCTGGTCGTGCGCCGGACAGCCGAAGATCGCGCCGGTGCCGTAGTCCATCACGATGAAATTGGCGACATAGACCGGCAGCTGCCAGTTCGGATCGAACGGGTGGACGGCGCGCAGCCCGGTGTCGACGCCTTTTTTCTCGGCCTTCTCGATCAGCTCCTGGGCGGTACCGGTGCGGCGGCATTCCTCGATGAAGGCGGCGACCTTCGGGTCGCGCTCGGCAGCGGCCTTGGCCAGCGGATGATCGGGCGCGAGCGCTATGAAGGAGGCGCCGAACAGCGTGTCGTGCCGGGTGGTGAAAATCTCGACTTCTTCGAATCCTTTCGGTGCACGTTCGCGTGCCAGCGCGAAGCGGACGAGCAGCCCCTCGGAGCGGCCGATCCAGTTCTTCTGCATGATCCGCACCTTCTCGGGCCAGCGCTCGAGCTTGTCGATGGCTTTGAGCAGGTCTTCGGAGAAGGCGGTGATCTTGAAGAACCACTGGGTGAGCTCGCGGATTTCGACCTCCGCGCCGGAGCGCCAGCCGCGGCCGTCGATCACTTGCTCGTTGGCGAGCACGGTCTGATCGACCGGGTCCCAATTGACCTTGGAGGTTTTCCGCTCGACCAGCCCGGCCTTCCAGAAATCGAGGAACATCTTCTGCTGATGCCGGTAATAAGCGGGATCGCAGGTTGCGATCTCGCGGCTCCAATCGAGCGAGAGCCCCATCGATTTCAACTGTGCCTTCATGGCGGCGATGTTTTCGTAGGTCCAGGCCTTGGGATGCACCTTGTTGGCCATGGCGGCGTTCTCGGCCGGCATGCCGAAGGCGTCCCAGCCCATCGGATGCAGCACGTTGAAGCCCTTGGCGCGCATGTAGCGGGCGACCACGTCGCCCATGGTGTAGTTGCGCACATGGCCCATGTGGATGCGCCCCGACGGATAGGGGAACATCTCGAGCACGTAATATTTCGGGCGCGGGTCGTCGTTGCGCGTGCGAAAAATGCCGCGCTCATCCCAGATTTTCTGCCAGCGCGGCTCGGCCTCTCGGGCGTTGTAACGCTCGCTTTTCATCGATTCGACCGGGGCCAGCGGGTGATGGCGGCGACTAGGCCATGAAATATCTGTGCCGGTCAATGGGTTGAGAGGGGCGGCGTTGCGCCGAACCACCTCGCCCTTAGAATGTCGCGCCGCTTCCGAAAGAGTCGCTCTTGCCCAGCAAAACCCACGCCGCCGTCGAGCGTTTCGGCATTGTCCGCGCCGAGATCGAAAAGGCAGCCCGTGCCGCCGGGCGCGAGCCTCGTTCCGTCACTCTCGTCGCGATCACCAAGACATTCGCAGCCGAACACATCCTGCCGGTGCTCGAATCCGGCCATCGCGTGTTCGGCGAGAACCGGGTGCAGGAAGCCAAGGCCAAATGGCCGGCGCTGCGCGAGCGCTTTCCGGATATCGAGTTGCACCTAGTCGGGCCGCTGCAATCCAACAAGGCACGCGAGGCGGTCGCGCTCTTCGATGTGATCCATACAATCGACCGGCCGAAGATCGCCGCTGCACTCGCGGAGGAAATGGCGAAACAAGGCCGCCGGCCGCGCCTGCTGGTCGAGATAAATTCCGGCGCGGAGCCGCAAAAGGCGGGCGTGCTGCCGGAAGCCGCCGATGCTTTCCTTGCCGAGTGCCGCATGAGCTACGGCCTCGTCATCGAGGGGCTCATGTGCATTCCGCCGATCCATGAGCCGCCGGCGCCGCATTTTGCGCTTACCGCTAAGATCGCGAAACGGAACGCTCTCAAGCTCTTGTCGATGGGCATGAGCGCGGATTTTTCGACCGCGATCGCCTTCGGCGCGACCCACGTGCGCATCGGCAGCGCGATTTTCGGACCGCGTCGTTGAATTTCAGCCGATCTCGATCGTTGTGCCACTACCGAGCCGGCCGAGGAGCTTGCGCAAATCGGAAACGGACAGCGCCACACAGCCCGCGGTCGGAAGGAAACCTTCCCGCGCTACATGAATGAAGACCGCGCTGCCGCGGCCGGCGACACGCGGCCGGGTATTGTGGTCGAGCTCGATCACGAGATCATAGAGCCCGTCCTCGCGCCACAGGCGGTCGCCTGGGCTCCTGGGCGGCAATTTGATTGGCCGGTTGTAGCGCCGGTCGGACGGGTCTTCGCACCAGCCGTCGTCGGGACGGATGCGCCGGATGTGAAGGAGCGACCGCGGACGGGGTCCGCGGTCGGCCCGCCACCACAACCGCAGCAGCCGAAACCGCCCGCGCGGGCTTGCGCCATCGCCCTCGCGCTTGTTCGCCTTGATGCCCGAGCGGCCGAGTGCCACCGGCACGACCCGGTGGCCGGCGCGCAAGAGGCCTCGCGCGCGCTGTCCGGGCGCTCGGGAAACCCGGAGAACCCGGAGAACCTGCAATTGCGCCATTCGCAACGGCTTCTTCACGCGTCGGAAATGCATCTTTCGTCGCTCTTGCTTGTCGCGGCCACCTTGGTCTAGTCCGTTGCATCCAATTTCGGCGAAACAAGCTTGCCCGCTCGGCCCATCTGGCCCGTTCGGGACAATCCTGTAAACTTGCCTTGCCGGGAGAAGTTCATGGCCAACGCGCGCAAGATTCTC
>JAUSIF010000093.1 GCA_030648135.1 Xanthobacteraceae bacterium | reverse complement strand
TCGCTCATTGCGAGTCGGTCGCTGCCCGCGCACCAGCCATCGGAACCTGAAACATTGTCAGTTCCCACTCGGCGCGGGGTTCATCGAGACGCAGGATATACAGGTTGCCATCTTCGCCTCTGACCTTGAAATAGCGGTAATCGGCCCCGGGCCACTCATCGAGAACCTCGGCGATCTTCACGTCGCGCCCGTCAAAACAAAACCGATGCGGCGTTTCAGCGCCTGCCTGACCCGCGCGAGTCTCGACGCGAATTCGCATGCGTCGGTCCATGGACATACGTAACAAGACCGCGGACATCACTATCGTAAAAATGGTAGAACCCGCACCGCCTATCCTACGCCCTTGAGTTTCCTTTGAGGCGTTGGACAATGCACACGCGCGGGTCCCTCCGTCGTGTTTCATGGCTAGATTGGTTCATCGCCTGGGTCAGATCCGCGCCCGAAGACGTTTCACTGCCGTGCCTTACCAGGCTTGCCCCCGCACGACGGTCCATGCATCTGAAACGAAGCAGCCAGGCGGCGCTTTGATCTGAATCAAACTCTACTGATTTCGACCGCGCAGTTGGCAATGGCCTGATTCGATCGCATGCAAGCGTGATTGATTCAGATCAAGGTTCGAACGCGCAGATTAATCGAGGATTTTTCTCTCGAGCCGCTCGGCCTGCTCACGGTGACTCTGCCGAAATCGCGGAGGCGCAGAAGAAAGAGAAAGAGATCGAGGTCAGGAAGGGCTGAGCGCCTTTGCACGGTAGCCGGGACCGAGATCGGAGCAATGCGGCAAAGCGGGACGCACGATGAAGGGCTTGCGCTAACCTTCCTGGGAACGTGCGGCGAGATCGAAGCTCGTTCGCGCCGGCATCGACGCCATAGTGCATTGCTTCTTCGGCGAGGCCATAGTCGCATCATGATGGATTGCGGCGCGGACTGGCTGCGCCGGGTCCACGAATTGAAGCCGACGGCGATTGTGCTCACGCACGCGCATCCGGATCACGCTCGCGGACTCGCTCTCGGTGCGCCCTGTCCCGTCTATGCGACAAGGAAGACCTGGAAATCGCTGTCCACCTATCCGGTTCGCGAACGGCGGATCATGCCATTGCGAAAGTCGGTCACGATCGGCAGAATCAAATTCGAGGCGTTTCCGGTCGAGCATTCGCTGCGCGCGCCGGCGGTCGGCTATCGGATTTCCGCGGGCGGCGCCCGGTTCTTCTATGTTCCGGATTTGGTCGCAATCCGCGACAGGGGTCGCGCGCTGCAAGGGATTGACCTCTATATCGGCGATGGGGCCATGATCAAACGACCCCTGGTCCGGAAACGGAAGGGGACCCTGATCGGCCATACGTCGATCCGAAGGCAGCTTGCCTGGTGCCGCAACGAAGGAGTGCCGACGGCATTTTTCACGCACTGCGGCACGGAAATCGTGAGCGGCGATGCGCGGCGGCTTGATCGTGTGGTTCATGACATGGGAACCGAATGCGGCGTCAACGCGTACATCGCCCATGATGGACGATGCCTCTTGTTGCATCGGCGCGGCGCGTCGCTATCGCGCGCGAGGTATTCCAGGCGGGGCACGAAACATTGATCGAGGGGAGACGCCTATGGACAGTGACACATTTCGCAAATGGCTGGCCGAGCGTGGATGCCGCTTCGATCACCACGAGCATCAAGAGCGGGGGGAAGGCCACGCGGCCGTGACCGTCCACCGCGAAGGGCGCACCGCTAAGCTTCCACTGGTCGGCTCGCATCAACATCTCGATCCGCGCGTGGTGCGCCAGGTATGCGAGCAACTGGACTTGGATGGGTCCGATCTGCCGGGGCCGAAGAGCCAGGTCTAGGCGATCGCCTGCAGCCTCAGCCGATTGCCGGATTCAAGCTGAAGGCGGACGCCAAATCGCGAGCTCTCCCGTTCCATTGTCGCCCGAAGCCATTCGGCATCCTGGCTCGACGCGGCGTTCAGCTGAAAACGCTTGATTTGAAGCACCGCCATCTCGAGGTCGACGAAGTCAGCGCTATTGGCGTCGAAATTCGCGAAATACATGACGGCGAGGTCGTCTCGATATTCTTCATATCCGGTAATGCCCTCGTAATCGTTCAAGAAATCGCCGCATCCATAGAGGATCAGCCGATTGCGATAGATCTCGATCGCCTTCGCATGGTGCGAGGAATGCCCATGAACGGCGGAGACGTTCGCCCGGTCGATGAGCGCGTGCGCAAATCGCACGTGCTCCTGCGGAATTTCATATCCCCAGTTCGGACCCCAGTGAATCGACGCTATGATGATGTCCCTGGGCTTTCGAGCTCGTTCGATTGTTGCGCCAATCGCTTCGGCCGCGGACTCCGAGAGATTACGGAGAAAGTTCACGCCGGGCCGGTCCGGCCTGGCGGCCCAACTCTGCGGCGTGCCGCTTGTTGCGACGGCGTACGAAAACACCAAGATGCGTCCCCGACCAGGAACATCGAGAATCGCAGGCGCGCTCGCCCGCGCGAGGTCTCGTCCGGCGCCACATATCTTTATTTGATTCCGTTCCAGAACTTGCAGCGTATCGATCAATCCCTCAGTTCCCCAATCGAGGACATGGTTGTTTGCCAAGGTGCAGCAGTCGATGTTCGCGGCGAGCAGACAGCCGATATTCTCCGGGCTCATCCGATAATTGATGCCTTTGGGGAAGTAGGAGCCGCTTCGCGTGATAGCGGTCTCCAAACTGATGATACGCACGTCCGGCGCGAAACGTTGCCACTCGTCTAGTGCAGCTCCCCACGGGTATGCGAAGTCGACTGGCCGCGCGATCGGACCATTTGCTATTTCGGCGAGACGGACATAGCCATCAGCCGAAGTCATATAGTGCTCATACAGGCGAGGGTCGCTTGGATGGGGTAGAACCCGATCAATCCCGCGACCGGTC
>JAUSIF010000087.1 GCA_030648135.1 Xanthobacteraceae bacterium | reverse complement strand
GGGCTTGAAGCGGAAGGCGGGATCGGCCTGCAGCACCAGTGCCGCGGTGAAGTCCTGGGCGCTGAAGCCGCCGTTGAAATGACCGAGCACGATCTCGTCCACGTCGGAAGCCCCGATTCCGGCGTCGGCGAGCGCTTGGCGGGTGACGCGGACGATCAGGCTCTCGACGGTCTCGCTGTCGAGCTTGCCGAACGGGGTATGGGCAACCCCGACGATGCAGGCAATCATGCGGCTCTCCCGCTCGATGGGTTCCTGGCACGGCAATAGGCAATATAGGCGTCCATACGGGCGGCGGCGAGACTCTTTGCCTCTCGAAACCAGACGGGTTAGGAATGTTCTCGCGGCGGCCTCCGGGCTTGTCGCATTTCCGCCATCGTAAGCCGTTCAATCAAACGAACGACGGAACCCGCCGCTTGTTAACCAGCATCCGCCACCAAACGTTCCGCCTCCTTGGCCCCGGGCTCGCATCCTTTTGGATCGCGGTCGCGGCCATGCCTGCTGCGGCCGGGCCCTATCTCCTGATCGATGCCGACAGCGGCAAGGTCATCAGCCAGTCCAAGGCGGGCCAACCCTGGTATCCAGCCTCGGTCACCAAGCTGATGACCACCTATCTCGCCTTCCGCGCCTTGCGCGAGGGCAGGCTGCAGCCCGATACGCTCATCACCTTCTCGGAAAACGCGCTGGCGCAGGCGCCCTCCAAGATGGGCTTTCCGTTGGGCACCCAGGTCACCATCGACAATGCCATCAAGATGCTGTTGGTGAAATCGGCGAACGACGTCGCCGTCGTACTCGCCGAAGGCGTGGGCGGCAGTCTTCCCAACTTCATCGAAGAAATGAATCAGGCCGCCGACCGGCTCGGCATGACCGCGACCCATTTCGTCAATCCGAACGGTCTGCCCGAAGAGAACCAGTACACTACCGCCCGCGACATGGCGGTTCTCGCCCGCGCCATCATCCGGGAATTTCCCGAGTACGAGATGTACTTCCGCATCCCGGCGATCCAGATCGGCAAACGGCTGCTGCGCAACCACAACAAGCTGATCGACCACTATCCCGGCGCCGACGGCATGAAGACCGGCTTCATCTGCGCCTCGGGCTTCAATCTGGTGGCTTCCGCGCGGCGCGGCGATAAGCGCTTGATCGCGGTGGTGTTCGGCGCCTATTCGTCCGGCCAGCGCAACGAGGATGCCGCGCGCCTGTTCGAAAAAGGCTTCGGCGCTGGAATTTCGCTGGCGGGACTTTTCGGCCGCGAACCGACCATGCTCGAGTCGATCCCCAATATCGCCGACGTGCCCATCGATCTCCACGACCAGATGTGCAATCGCAAGCGCAAGCGGCCGGCCGCCGAGTCCGATATCGACGAAGAAGAGCCGGAGGACGCGCCTCCCGGCACGCTGGCGAAGGCGGCAGCGCTGGTAAAGAAGCCGCTGCTGATCGATTTGCCGCCGTCGATGCCTCCGATCAAGGTCTATATCGGCTCGGCGCAGCAACAACTCGAGCCCAAGGACGCAGCGGCGCCCAAAAAAGCGCCTAAGGCGCCCAAAGCGGCCAAGGGCAAAGGCGCGCGCCCCGCTTCCGTTGATAGCGCCTCGCCACAGGTCGCTCCGGCCGTGGCCGCTCCGGCCGACAGCACGGCGAAGCAAGTCGCCTCAGCGATCTTCGACCCGCCGCCCGCTATTCACGGCACCATAAAGCCCGCTCCCCTCGACACGATGAAAGTCAATCCCGCTCCCACCGAGTCCAGCGCGATCCCGCGCACCGCGCAGGCGTTCACGGCGCACGCCGATCACGCCGCAGACGATGTTTTCGCTCCTCCGCCCGGCGCTCCCGCCGGGATCGGCGGACCCTTGCCGATGCCCGCCCACGTGCCGCTGCCGCGGCCTCGCCCAAGGATTTGAATCGCTCGGTTTTCCAGCGGCGTTCAGGTGATACGTGAGTAAAACGAGTAGTCCGGCCCGTCCGACGGCCCCCCCCGAGCCGATCCCGCTCACGGTGCTGACCGGCTTCCTTGGCGCCGGCAAGACCACGCTCTTGAACCGGCTGTTGCGCGATCCGGAGCTTTCCGACGCCGCCGTGCTGGTCAATGAAGTGGGCGAGGTCGGCATCGACCATCTGCTCTATCGTGTCCTCGCCGACGACGTGGTGCTGCTCGCGAGCGGATGCCTGTGTTGTGCGGTGCGCGGCGATTTCGTCGATGCGCTGGAAAATTTGTTGCGCGAGCGCGACAACGGCCGCCTCACGCCGTTCCGCCGGGTGGTGATCGAGACCACGGGCCTCGCCGACCCCGCTTCGGTGCTGCACGTGGTGATGACCCATCCCTATCTGTTGCTGCGCTACCGGCTCGACGGCGTCGTCACCCTGGTCGACGCGGTGAACGGCGCGGGTACGCTCGATGCCCATGCCGAGGCGGTGAAACAGGCCGCGGTCGCCGACCGCATCGTACTGACGAAGACCGATCTCATGAGCGGTGCGGATGCCCTTGGCGGCCTTGCGGCCTTGCGCGAGCGCCTGGCCCGGCTCAATCCGGCGGCGCCGATCCTTGATGCGGCCAAGGGCGAGGCGACGGCGTCGGCGCTCATCGGTGCCGGCCTGTTCGACCCCAAACGCAAGATTCCCGACGTCTCGCGCTGGCTCGCCGACGCGGCGGTCCATGCCGCGGAAACGACCGGCGGTGCGGTGCCGCACCAACACCACCACCACGACCACCGCATCCGCGTCTTCACGGTCGCGACCGAAACCCCGATCCCGGCCGCGACGCTCGAGCTTTTTCTCGATCTCTTGCGCTCGGCCCACGGTTCGAAGCTCTTGCGCCTCAAGGGCATCGTGCAGCTCGCCGAGGAGCCCGAGCAGCCGGTCGTGCTGCACGTGGTACAGCACGTGCTGCATCCGCCGGCGCGGCTTCCGGCTTGGCCCGATGCAGACCGCCGCTCGCGGCTCGTCTGCGTCACCCATGATCTGGAACCGGCGATCGTGCGGCGCATGCTCGACGCCTTTCTTGGGCTGCCGCGGCCCGATACGCCGGACCGGGCCGCCCTCATCGAAAATCCGCTCTCGCTCGGCCGCTAGAGCCCGCCGGGACCTTGCCAAGCGCCGGGGCCCCCGGAATGCTGCCACTTGGCATAAGTTTGCGTGAGTCGCCGGCGCCACGCCGCGGAGCGAGGGATGCAATTCATCCAACGGCTGCAACGCGAGTTTGAGACCTTGCGCTGCGTCCGGCGTGCGCTGCGCATGACGACTCCGATCGGCCGCAATCCGTCGCGCGTGTTTCCGAACGTCATCGAGGAGCTCGCCGCGCGTTTCGGCGAGCGCGAGGCGCTCGTTTCTGACCGCGAGCGTTTGACCTATCGCGAGCTCGACCGGCGCGCCAATTGCTACGCGCGCTGGGCACGGCGCGAAGGTCTGGTGAAGGGCGACGTGGTCTGCCTGTTGATGCAGAACCGGCCGGAATATCTGGCGATCTGGATCGGATTGACGCGCATCGGCGTGGTCGCGGCGCTGCTTAACACCAATCTTTCCGGTGCCGCGCTCGCCCATTGCATCTCGATCGTCGAGCCGAAGCACGTCATCGTCGCGGCCGATCTCTATGCGCAATTCCGCACGGCGGAATCGCAGCTCTCCGTCGCCGCGAAAATCTGGCTGTACGGCGCCAGCGGCGACGCCAGTTTGCCACGCATCGACACGGTGTTGGTGGCGAGGGACGGAAGGCGTCTCACTGCCCGCGAACGGCCTCGACTCAGCATCGAAGATCGCGCGCTGTTCATCTACACCAGCGGCACCACCGGCATGCCCAAGGCGGCGAACGTCAATCACTACCGGGTGATGACGATCACCCACGCCTTCGCGGGCGCCATGGATACGCGCGCGGACGATCGCATGTATGTGTGCCTGCCGATGTACCACACCGTCGGCGGCGTGCTTGCGCCCGGCGCGACCCTGCTCGCGGGCGGCGCGGTGGTGATCCGGGAGCGTTTCTCGGCGCGCGAATTCTGGGACGACATCGTGCGTTTCGACTGCACGCTGTTCCAGTATATCGGCGAGCTCTGCCGTTATCTGGTCACCGCTCCGCCGTCTCCGGCCGAACAGGACCATCGCATCCGGCTCTGCTGCGGCAATGGCTTGCGGCCCGACATCTGGCGCGCGTTTCAGCAGCGCTTTCAGATTCCGCGCATCCTTGAGTTCTACGCCGCGACCGAGGGTAACGTGGCCTTGTTCAATTTCGACGGCACGCCTGGCGCCGTCGGCCGCATCCCGTGGTATTTGGCGCACCGGTTTCCGACCGCGATCGTCCAGTACGATGTCGAGCGCGAGGAACCGGTGCGCGGACCGAACGGCTTCTGCGTGCGCTCGGCCGCGAATGAAGCGGGCGAGATGATCGGAAAAATTCTCAATGATCCGGGCAAGCCCGCGAGCCGCTTCGAGGGCTATGCCGATCCGCAGGCCACCCGGAAAAAAATACTGCATGACGTATTCGAGAAGGACGACGCCTGGTTTCGCACCGGCGACCTGATGCGCCAGGACGAGCGCGGCTATTTCTATTTCATCGACCGGGTCGGGGACACTTTCCGCTGGAAAGGGGAGAATGTATCCACGACCGAGGTGGCGGAGACCATCACCGTCTTTCCCGGAGTCAAGGATGCGACTGTCTATGGCGTGAAGATGGAGGGCTACGAGGGGCGCGTCGGAATGGCGGCGATCGTGGCTCAGCATACCCTCGATCTCGGCGCGCTGCGCGAGCATATCGTGCGGTCGCTGCCGGACTATGCGCGGCCGTTGTTCGTGCGCATCCGGACCTCGCTCGATGTGACCGGCACCTTCAAGCAGAGGAAGCTCGACCTGGTGCGCGAGGGGTTTGATCCGGCCGCGACCACGGACGCTATCTATTTCAACGATTCCTCCAAACGTTCCTTCATGCGCCTCGATGCCGCGCTCTACGAGCGCATCTGCTCGGGCGCGGTGCGGCTCTAGCCATGACCGATGCGGTTGCAACTCCTGATGCCGTCCTCGCCTTCTGGCGCGAGGCGGGACCCGAACGCTGGTTCAAGGCCGATGCCGTCTTCGATGCCGAGATCCGCAAACGCTTCATCGCGACCCACGAGGCGGCGGCAGCGGGGCAACTGGCAAGCTGGGAGGAGATCGCGGCAGGCGCGCTCGCGCTCGTGCTCGCGCTCGACCAGTTCCCGCGCAACCTTTTTCGCGGCATGGCGCGGGCGTTCGCGACCGACGCACGCGCGCGGCAAGTGGCGAGGCACGCGCGCGAGCGTGGTTTAGATCGCGAATTTCAGCCGCCGCTCCGGAATTTCTTCTATCTGCCCTACATGCACAGCGAGGAGTTCGCCGATCAGGAGCGCTCTGTCGCCTATATGCGCTCGATCGGCGATGAAGAAGGCAGCAAGTTCGCGGAAGTCCATCGCGACGTGATCCGCCGCTTCGGCCGCTTTCCCCACCGCAACGAGGCGTTGGGGCGCGCCTCGACGCCCGAGGAAATCGCCTTTCTGGAGAGCGGCGGCTTCCGTGCCTGAACGGGCCGGCCCCGATCTTAACTTTAACGCCGGCTTTTCATTGCCGTTGCGGGCCTCGCCGGCGCAAGAAACATCGGGAAATCGGCGCTGCGAGCGGCGCCGGCCATCCTTCGATTCATCCAAGAATTTCTTAATGCCGCTCTGCTACATGCGGGCCGGCGGCTGGCAGAGGTTAAATGCGGAGATCGGTGTTGTTCGTCGTCGGATCAGGCGAGACCGGCCCTTGGAGCTTGCGCGCGGGCGCGCTGCTCGCGCGGGCGAAGCAATTGATCGCCGACGACAGCGATCAGTCGGTCACGCGGCGCACGGCGGGCACCGCCTTCCTGATCCGCGTCTTTAGCGCCGCCCTCGTCTATTTCTCGCAGGTTCTGCTCGCGCGTTGGATGGGGCGCTATGAATTCGGCGTCTATGTCTATGTCTGGACCTGGGTGGTGCTGGTGGGCGGCCTGGCGCCGCTCGGTCTCGCCTATTCGACGCAACGCTTCATCCCGGAATATAGCGCGCGAGGCGACCTCGACCGCCTGCGCGGCTTTCTTGCCGGCAGCCGTTGGCTGAGCTTCGGGCTCGGTACCGCCGCGGCGGCGATCGGCATTACGCTCATCCTTGCGCTTGGCGACCGCGTCCCCGATCATTACCGGATTCCGTTCCTGCTCGCCTTCGCGTGCCTGCCGATCTTCGCGCTGTCGAGCGCCCAGGACGGCGTCGCGCGTTCCTACAATTGGTTCGATATCGCGCTCGTCCCCGGCT
>JAUSIF010000085.1 GCA_030648135.1 Xanthobacteraceae bacterium | reverse complement strand
AACCGGTTCCCACTTTTCGGGATCATGCTCTAGCGGTGCTGCCCGGCGCTGTAAATATGCCCGCCGGCGGTTCCGCGGCTTTATTCTATCGTCCACGTTGCTGCCGGCTACTCGGCGAGCGCGATTGCCCCGATCAGGCGGCCATAATTCGATTCGCGGCGATGGACGGAGCGGCGATAGCTGAAAAAGCGCGCCTCGTCGGCATAGGTGTCGAGGCCGAGATCATCGATATCGCCGATCCCGGCTTGCTGCAGCCGGGCGACGAGAAATCCGGGAAGGTCGAACAAGGCGCGATCCGCCCGGGCGGCGGCGGCAAAAAAGCGCGCGTTTTTCGGGTCGGCCGCGCGGAAGCTCTCGACGAATTCCGCGCCGACCTCGTAGCTCGGCTGGCGGATGAGCGGGCCGATGGCGGCGGCGATGCGGGCGCGCTCGGCGCCGAGCCGTTCCATCGCGGCGACCGCGGCTTCGATCACGCCGGCAAGCGCGCCCTTCCAGCCGGCATGGACGGCGCCGACGACCCCGGCCGCGTCATCGGCCAGCAGCACGGGACCGCAATCGGCGACGGTGACGCCGACCGCGAGGCCCGGCGTGCGGGTGACGATCGCGTCGGCGCGCGGCGCCTCGGTCCGTATCCAGGGCTTTTCCGCGACCACGGCCGTGGCCGAATGAATTTGAATAGCGGTGACGAGCGCATCGGGCAGCTGCAATGCCGCCGTCATGCGGCGGCGGTTCTCGGCGACGCGCGCTGGCTCGTCGTTCGAGCCCTGGCCGCCATTGAGGCTCGCATAGACGCCCTCCGAGACCCCGCCGGCGCGGGTGAAGAAGGCGTGGCGCACGCGCTTGATGGCGGCGAGCCTGGGCGAGCGGATCAGCATTGAAGCAAGCTCGCCGCGCTCCACTCAGCTGTCAAACCCGGGTAGTGCTCGCAGATCGCGATGGGCGAAGGCGAGCGCCTTGAACAGCTCGCCCATGCCCGGCGCAGGCCCGGTCAGGCGGGCGATTCCGGCGTCGATGGCGGCGCGGGTCTCCGCCTCCTTACCGAGCTTTATTTTTTCCGCGCGCAGCTCGATTCCGAGTCGGCGAAGGAAAATTCCTTGCGCCACCGGCCCATGTACCTCCGCGCCTTGCTTTTCCGCGGCGGTGGCGAGCGCCTCGAAATCCACGTGGGCGGTTAGGTCCGCTTCGCCGGGGCTGTCGAGCGGATCGGCGAAGCGGTGGGCGCGGACCGCTTGCAGCGTATCGCCGAATGCGCTTCGCGCATAGCCGTAATCGATCACCAGCGCCGCGCCGCCATGGATCGCGATCCGGCGGGCGATGTCGCCGACCGGCATCAGGTCGCGGCGTTCGATGACCGCTCCCGACGGCGACGGGCGAAGTCGAGCGGGAAGTATTTTTTCGATTCCCGGCAGCGGCGCCGGATCGAGCCCGAAAGCGAGCCGCCCGTTTTTCATCCCGACCCGGCGCTCGTGCCAGCCGTCCTCGGTCTTCACCAGCTGATCGACCGGGAGCGCATCGACGAATTCATTGGCGAGCGCCACGAGCGGGCCGGCGGGCAGCGTTTCCATGCCCGCGTGCCAGTGGAGCGGTATGCCGCTTGGCGCGAGCGTTACGCGCTGGCGCTCGGTCAGCACCGGGCTGGTCTCGACCAGATGCACATCGAGCGCGGCGCGAAATGCGGGCACGACCTTGGCCGCCCGCAACAGATCGGCCATCAGCGTGCCGCGGCCGGGCCCGAGCTCGACCAGGCGTAGGGGGCTCGGTTCGCCCATCAGGCGCCACAGCTCCGCGCACCACAGCCCGATCAGCTCGCCGAAAATTTGGCTCATTTCCGGCGCGGTCGTGAAATCGCCGCCGGCGCCGAACGGATCGCGGGTCGCGTAATAGCCGTGACGGGGATCGGAGAGCGCGAGCCCCATGTAACGCGAAACGGGCAGCGGACCTTCCGTTTCGATCAGTTGGCGAATCTGCTGTTCCAGCGGGGTCATGCCGCGCCGGCGGGCGGGCGGCGCGAGACGTAGAGGATGGCGGCGCCGCCGACGAGAATCATCGGCAAGGACAACAACATGCCCATGGTGAGGCCGCCGGCGAAAAAGCCGAGATGCGCGTCGGGCTCGCGGAAGAATTCTCCGATCACGCGCATGAGGCCATAGACGGCGACGAATAGGCCGCCGATGAGGCCGGGCCGGGTGAGCGCGCCGCGCTTCAGCGCCAACAGCATCACCAGGAACAGAACGACGCCTTCAAGCCCGGCTTCGTAGAGCTGGCTCGGATGGCGCGGCGCGGGCCCGGCCATGGGAAACACGAAGGCCCAGGGCACATCGGTCGGCCGGCCCCACAATTCGCCGTTCACGAAATTCGCCAGCCGGCCGAGGAAAAGCCCGATCGGCGTAACGATCGCGGCGATATCAAGCATCGACAACCTCGGAATTTTTCGCGAACGCGCGAACAACAGCAGGCCGAGGATCGTTCCCAGGAATCCGCCATGGAACGACATGCCGCCGCGCCACAGCACGAAAATCTCAATCGGGTTCGCGGCGAAATAGGCGGGGTGATAGAACAGCACATAGCCGATCCGGCCGCCGAGCACGATGCCGAGCGCGGCCCACACGATCACGTCGTCGACGTCGATCGGCCGGATCGGCGAGCGGCCGCCCCAGGCCCGCGGATTGCCGGCGATCCGGCGCGCCAGCAGCCAGGCGAGCATGATTCCCGCGACATAGGCGAGGGCATACCAGCGGATCGCGAACGGGCCGATCGAGACGAGGATCGGATCGAACGCCGGGAAGGGCAAAGCGAACAGCGGCATCGCGGCGTGATGCCGCTCGCGGGCATGCGAAGTCAAGGGCTAGGCGGTCTTGCACTCGGCCGAGCCGATCCCCATTGTGACAAGACAGCACTCGTGCCCGGAGGCGCTCGATGACCCAGACCACCAACCGGTTCTTCGACGAGATCGCCCGCTTGATGAACGACGCCGCCGGTGTCGCCGAGGGCGTGCGCCGGGAGATCCAGACCCTGGTCCAGGCCCAGGCCGAGCGCATCCTGCGCGACATGGACGTGGTCACCCGCGAGGAGTTCGAAGTGGCCAAGGAAATGGTCGCCAAGGCGCGCGAGGAGAACGAGCGCCTCGCCGCCAGACTCGCGGAGGTTGAGAAGAAGCTCGGAAACGACCCGCAAAAGGGCAAGAAAGGCGGCCCCGGAGTCGCCTAGGCCGTTTCCCGATTTGCCGCTGCAAGCCTGTGGACGCAGCGGAATAGTCATTGAAGCGCAGCCCGAATCCGATTCTGTTGCTCAGGTCGGAGTTCGCAATTCGGGCCTGAATCCGTTCCAAGTAAGCGATGATTCGGTCACGCTGGTGCCATACCGGGTATGACGAATCATAAGCGTCGGTGAGGTGTGCGCCGCGCGCGGAAGCGTCTCTAGTGCCGCGTGCGCTCTCCAGAACCCGCATTCGAGGTCGCGCCATGTCGTTCACCGATCTGGATACCGAACAGCCGGCCAACCCGGTCGATCTCGTCGAGCGGCTCGCCTCCCTCAACGACTGGACCTTCGAGCGCTCCGGCGATCACGAAATTTCGCTCTCGATCGCCGGGCGCTGGGCCGACTACCACGTCTCATTCCAATGGATGAACGAGATCGAGGCGCTGCATCTCGCCTGCGCCTTCGACCTCAAGGTGCCGGAGGGCCGCCGGGCCGAGGTGCTGCGGTTGCTCGCCATCGTCAACGAGCAGCTCTGGGTCGGGCATTTCGACCTGTGGTCGGACGAGGGCATGGTGATGTACCGCAATGCCCTGATCCTCGCCGGCGGCGCGACGGCGAGCGGCCGGCAATGCGAGACCCTGCTCAAGAGCGCGATCGATGCGGCCGAGCGCAGCTATCCCGCCTTCCAGTTCGTGATCTGGGCCGGCAAATCGGCGCCCGAGGCGATGAAAGCGACCCTGTTCGAGACCGCCGGCGAGGCGTGAGGAATGGGCGCGCTCGCGTCCCAGGAAGGGACGGTGCTGCTGGTGGGCGCCGGCAAGATGGGCGGCGCGCTGCTCGAGGGCTGGCTCGCGCGCGGGCTCGCCCCGGCCCGCATCGCGGTGAGCGATCCCGCGCCGCCGCCTGAAGTGGCGGCGCTCATCGCCAAGCAGAAGATCGCCCACAATCCCGATCCGAAGCGGTTTCCGGCGCCCGCGGCGATCGTGCTCGCGGTCAAGCCGCAGGCCGCCCCCGATGTGATGGTCTCGCTCGCGTCATGGGTGAAGCCGAAGACCGTCGTGATCTCGATCATGGCCGGCAGGACCCTCGCGTTTCTCGAAGGTACGCTGCCCGCCTTCGCCGCCATCGTGCGCGCCATGCCCAATCTGCCCGCCTCGGTCGGCCGTGGCATTACCGTCGCGGTGCCGAACAAGCGCGTGGACGGCATCACCCGCGCGCTCGCCGACGATCTGCTTGCCGCCGTGGGCGCGGTCGAATGGACCGACGATGAACGTCTTCTCGACGCGGTGACGGCGGTGTCGGGCTCGGGACCGGCCTATGTGTTCTTGCTTGCCGAGTATTTGGCGAAGGCGGGCGTCGCGGCGGGCCTGCCGGGCGATCTCGCGGCCCGGCTGGCGCGGGCGACGGTGGCGGGAGCGGGCGAGCTGTTGCATCGCTCGGACCTCGATGCGGCAACGCTCCGGCAAAACGTGACCTCGCCCGGCGGCACCACGGCGGCGGCGCTCGAAGTGCTGATGGCCGCCGACGGGCTCGATCCCTTGCTGAGAAAGGCGATTGCCGCCGCCACCCGCCGTTCGCGCGATCTGGCG
This sequence comes from Xanthobacteraceae bacterium, assembly GCA_030648135.1. Lineage (GTDB taxonomy): Bacteria > Pseudomonadota > Alphaproteobacteria > Rhizobiales > Xanthobacteraceae > JAUSIF01. Next base: position 4,752 of record JAUSIF010000085.1, on the reverse strand, counting down.
GGCTGATCGTCAGGCCTTTTCTCGGCCACACGGTTCTCCTAGAGTTTGGAAATATCGCCGTTTCCGGGAGGTCGTCATGGCCAGTGCACCCAAACGCGACAAGATCATCGAGGCATTCCTCGCGCTGCTGGCGGAGAAGCCATTCGGGCGGATCGGTCTTGCCGCCGTTGCCGATCGCGCCGGGGTCTCGCTCGCCGATCTGCGCGCGGAATTCGGCTCGACCTTCGACATGCTCGCCGCCTTCATGCGCGAGACCGACCGCAAGGTGCTCGCCGGCGGCGATCCCGAGCTTGCCGAGGCGCCGGCGCGCGAGCGCCTGTTCGACGTGCTGATGCGCCGGATCGAGACGTTGAAGCCGCAGCGGGAGGCGGTGCGCTCGCTCGCCCGCTCGGTGCGGCGCGATCCCACGCTGGCGATGGGCCTCAATCGTCTGGCGCTGCGATCGCAGCAATGGATGCTGGCGGCCGCCGGTATCGATTCCGCAGGCTTGCGCGGACGCGTCCGCGCGCAAGGGCTCGTCGTCGTGTTCGCCCGCGCCTTGCGGGTCTGGTTCCACGATGAAGATCCCGGCCTCGCGCGCACCATGGCGGCGCTCGATCGCGAGCTCGCGAGCGGGGAGCGGATGCTGAATTTGCTCGACGATCTCTGCCGGCTGCTGCCGCGCTGCGGCGGCCGGCGGCGCAAGGCTCGCTTCGACCGCGGCCACGACGGCTCGGGTGCCGCGTCCGCCGAGACGATCCCGGTCTGATCACACCGGGATTCGCACCGTCGCCCGGAGCCCGCCGAGCGGGCTTTCCGACAGCAGGATGTCGCCGCCGTGGACCCCGGCGATGTCGCGCGCGATCGAAAGCCCCAGTCCGCTGCCGCTTTCGTTCTGATTACGCGCGTCGTCGAGGCGCAAGAACGGCCGAAAAACGTCGTCGCGTTTATCCACCGGAATGCCGGGGCCGTCGTCGTCGACCTGGACCATGAGCCAGCGCGGCTCGCGCGTGCCGCTGAGCGCCACGGTCGAGCCGAAGCGCATGGCATTGGCGACGAGATTGGCGATGCAGCGCTTGAAGGCATCGGGCCGCACCTGAACGATGGGCGGGCCCGCGAAACTCGCGCTCGCGTGCTTGCCGCGACGCTCGGCGTCGGCGGCGAATTCGCCGAGAATCTCGGAGATGTCCACCAGCGCCGGTTGCTCGCCGACCTCGCTGCGGGCGAAGTCGAGGTAGGCCTCGAGCATGCGCTGCATCTCGTCCACGTCGCGGCGCATAGCTTCGATCTCCGGGCTGTACTCGAGCAGCGCGAGCTCGAGCTTGAAACGGGTGAGGATCGTGCGCAGGTCGTGCGAGACACCGGCGAGCATAGTGGTGCGTTGTTCGATTTGGCGTTCGATGCGACGCTTCATTTCCAGAAAGGCGAGCGCCGCCTGGCGCACCTCGCGCGCTCCGCGCGGATGGAAGTTGGAGACCTCGCGTCCCTTGCCGAAGGCTTCGGCCGCTTCCGCGAGCCGCACGATCGGTCTGATCTGGTTGCGCAGGAACAGAATAGCGACCGTGAGCAGCACCAGCGAGGTGCCGACCATCCATACCAGGAAGATGTGGGAATTCGAGGCGTAGGCTTGGCCGCGCTTGGCGAACACGCGCAACACCGCTTGCTCGAGCTGGATGCGGATCTCCACGAGGTTCGAGTTGCCGACAGTGTCGATCCAGAACGGCCGGCCGATCTGGCGTCCGATTTCCTGCGACAGCGCGGAGTCGAGCACCGAGAAGAAGGGCTTGGGTCCCGGCGGCGGCAATGGATCGGCAGCCAGGATATCCACCGACAGATTGAGATGTTCGGACGCGATCTTGCGCAGGGTCGCGGCGTCCTTGTCCTGCGGATATTTCTGATAAATATCGATCAGCGCGGCGATGTCCTGGGTGACGGCGGCCGAGAGACGCCGCGTGACCAAATTGTAATGCCGCTCCATGAAAACGAAGGCGACGACCGATTGCAAAATGACCATCGGCGTCACGATGATGAGGAGTGAGCGCGCGTAAAGACCCTTCGGCATGCGCGCGTTGAGCCAGACGCCGAACCGGTCCCACAGACCGGCGATGCGTCCGAGCACGGAACGGACGCCGGCCAGACTCGCGCGGATCACGCTCATGGCGTCGCCACCAGCCGGTAGCCAATCCCGCGTACCGTGCGCAAGTATGCGGGATCGGTGGGGTTCTTCTCGATCTTGCGGCGCAGACGGTTGATCTGCACGTCGACGGCGCGCTCGCTCGATCCGGCACCGGGCGCGGCGAGCTGCTGCCGCGGCACGGTCTCGCCGGGGCGGGCGGCGAGCACGCGCAGCATCTCACGTTCGCGGTCGGTGATGCGCAGCGCCTTGCCCGCGCGCGTCAGATCTCCGCTCTCGAGGTGGAAGACGAAATCGCCGAAATGCACCATTTCGATCGGCTGTATATCCGGCTGCACCGTGCGCTTCAGCACGTTGCCGATGCGCAGAAGAAGCTCGCGCGGGTCGAACGGCTTCGGAACATAGTCGTCGGCGCCGATCTCCAGCCCGGCGATGCGGTCGATGGGCTCCGCGCGCGCCGTCAGCATGAGGATCGGCACGGTCGAGCCGTTGCGAATCGAGCGTGCGAGCTCGAGCCCGCTCTCGCCCGGCATCATCACGTCGAGCACCAGGAGGTCGAACGCCATGCCGGCGAGTTGGGCGCGCGCCTCGGCCGCGGAGCCCGCGGTCGTCACCCGGTAGCCGTGATCGCTGAGATAACGCGACAACAGTTCGCAGATGCGGAGGTCGTCGTCGACGACGAGAAGATGCGGCGCATCGTCGGCCGGGGGCGTACGGGGACGGACCATGGCGGCGCCTCGCTCGAAAAAGACCTCAGCGGGTCCGGTTGCGGACGGCGCGATCGGCGCGAGCGATCAGCCGCTCGACTTCCTCGCGCGCCTCCGTATCGATCATGGCGACAAGAAAACGCCGGATCGTCACGCGCGCGCCCGGACCGCACTCGGTGAGCGCGCGGGCAAGGCGTCGGGTCTGCAGCGTCGCCAGATCGCGCGCCAGCGCCTCGCCCTTGGACGTGAGATACAAGAGCCGCTGACGGCGGTCGGCCGGACCCGCTTTCTGGACCACATAGCCGTCGTCGACCAGCTCGCGCAGCACGCGCCCGAGACTCTGCTTGGTGATCTTCAGAACGTCCAAGAGGTCGGCGACGCGCATGCCGGGATGGCGGTTCACGAAGTGCAGGACCCGGTGATGGGCGCGACCGAAGCCGATTTCCGCCAGCACTTCGTCGGCATCGCCGATGAAGTCGCGATAGGCGAAGAACAACAGCTCGATCAGATCGAACGTCGGTCCGCTCGAGCCGGGGCGGTCGGGCTCCGGGCCCGGGAGACGAGAAGATGCCGTCGAGACGTTTACGTCAGCCATATTGACATATTAGGCTCTGATTGTTACCGAGTCACGTGTTCCGTCACGTGTTCCGGCGGAGGCAGCGGTCCTTGTATCCGGGGGCCGTCGGATCGATCGTTGCGCCGCGCGGCGAGACGCGCTCTCATGCGGGACCCTATCGAGACTTCGCCGACGAGGCAAAGCCACGATCCTGCGGCGAAAACGAGACCGGACGTCCGCGGCGCTGCCGGTTCCGAGGAGTAGAGCAAATGGCCGGCGAGCCTTTTGACAAACGACCGGGCGTGATCTGGTACGACGGCAAGCTGGTGCCGTGGGAGAGCGCGAACCTGCATGTGCTGTCGCACGGGCTGCATTATGCGAGCTGCGTGTTCGAGGGCGAGCGCGCCTATGGCGGCGAAATTTTCAAGTGCAGCGAACATTCGGAACGCCTCAAACGGTCGGCGCAAGTGCTCGACTTCGAGATTCCCTATTCGGTAGCCGAGATCGACGCGGCCAAGCTGCTCGTGCTCGAAAAGAATGGGCAAAAGAACGCTTATGTCCGTCCCGTCGCCTGGCGCGGCAGCGAGATGATGGGGGTTTCGGCGCAGCAGAATAAGATTCACCTCGCCATCGCGACCTGGGAATGGCCGAGCTATTTCGATCCGGCGGAGCGCTTGAAAGGCATCCGCCTCGACCTCGCCGAATACCGCCGGCCCGATCCGGCGACGGCTCCCTGCCTGACGAAGGCCGCGGGCCTCTACATGATCTGCACCATCTCCAAGCACAGGGCCGAGCGCAAAGGCTATGCCGACGCCATGATGCTGGACTGGCAGGGGCGCGTGGCCGAATGCACCGGCGCCAATATCTTCTTCGTCAAGGACGGCAAGATCCACACGCCGATCGCCGACTGCTTCCTCGACGGCATCACCCGGCGCACGGTGATCGCTCTGGCCAGGAAGCGCGGCTTCGAGGTGATCGAGCGGCGCATCATGCCCGAGGAGCTGTCGACCTTCTCGGAATGCTTCATCACCGGCACGGCGGCCGAGGTCACGGCGGTATCCCAGATCGCGCAGTGGAATTTCAATCCCGGCGGCATCACCAGGCAGTTGATGGACGACTACACCGCCGAAGTGCAGCCGAAGAAGCGCTCGGCGGCGGCCTAGACCGCGATCGATTGAGATTGAACTGGGATCGCGGTCTAGCTTTTTGATTGAGCATGATCTTTTCCGAAAACCGGTTTCCACTTTTCGGGATCATGCTCTAGGGGCCGCAACAGCTTCGTTGCAAGCAAAGGGCTAGCGCGCGTGAGCCCTCCTCAGCCTTCGAGCGCGGCGGCCATGAATTGCCGATAGGGCTCCGCGCATCCACGGTCATCG
>JAUSIF010000082.1 GCA_030648135.1 Xanthobacteraceae bacterium | reverse complement strand
TGTCCGAAAACCGGTTCCCACTTTTCGGGATCATGCGCGTTTGCGCACGGTGCGCTGCTCGATGTGCTTCTCGGCGTTCGGCACCTGCACGATGCGCTGCACATAGATGCCCGGCGTCATGATGTGGTCGGGGCCGATCTGACCGGGCTCGACCAGGTTCTCGATTTCGGCCACGGTCACGCGGCCCGCGGTTGCCATCATCGGATTGAAGTTCCGCGCCGTCTTGCGATAGACGAGGTTGCCTTCGCCGTCGCCCTTCCAGGCGTGGACGATCGAGAGATCGGCGACGAGGCCGCGCTCCATGATGTAGCGATCGCCGTCGAACTCGCGCTCCTCCTTGCCTTTGGCGATCTCAGTGCCGGCGCCGGTCTTGGTGAAGAAGGCCGGGATGCCGGCGCCGCCGGCACGGATGCGCTCGGCGAGCGTGCCTTGCGGATTGAATTCGATCTCGAGCTCGCCGGCGAGAAACTGTTGGGCGAACAATTTGTTCTCGCCGACATAGGACGAGATCATCTTGTGCACCTGCTTGGTCTCCAAGAGCAGACCCAGACCGACGCCGTCGATGCCGGCATTGTTGGAGATGACGGTGAGACCCTTTACGCCGGACTCGCGGATCGCATGGATCAAGGTCTCCGGAACGCCGCAAAGCCCGAAGCCGCCGGCCATGATCACCATTCCGTCCTTGAGCAGCCCGGCCAAGGCTGCCTTGGCGTTGGGATAGACCTTGTTCATGAAGCCTCGCCTCCCCTTCCCGCAGGCATTGCGGACCGGCAATTCTTAGCGGTTTGGGCTTGACCTGTCAGGCCTTGAAAGCGACACAGAACCGGCCGAAATTCCCCTGGCGCCGGGCCCCGTGCACGGCCACCCCCTCTTCAATACGGACCGTATCGTGAGCGTCTTATCCCGCATGCAGCGAACGGCCATCGGCGCACTGATTGTCGTTTTCCTATTCGCGGGCGGGCTCGTCGTCTTGCCCTATTTCGTCTCGCAGAATCAGATCCACGCCGCGGTGACCCGCTCGCTGATGGCAACGACCGGCGTCGAGCCGCGGATCGCGGGCGAGGCGCGCCTGGCGCTGTTGCCGCGTCCGGCCATCCGGCTCGAGGACGTCCGTCTCGACGACGGAACCAGGCCCGGCTTCAGCGCGGGCTCGCTGCAGGCCACGGTGCGGATCCTGCCCTTGCTGCTCGGCAGGGTCGAGATCGCCTCGTTCACCTTCGAGCGGCCGCGGTTGTCGATCGAGATCGGCGCCGACGGTGCGATGGTCGTGGGGCTGCCGTTGCGCTCGCCGGCGGCCGGCAGCGAGGGTCCCGATCAGCCCGAATTACGCATCGTCGGCGGCACCGTCGAGCTCAGCCTGGCCAACGCGGAGCGGATCGAGACCTTCTCGGAAGTCGAGGCGGCGCTGGCCTGGTCGGGATCGAGCCTGACCGCGACCGGTTCGTTTCTGTGGCGGAACGTTCCCACCAATATGAGTCTCCTGCTCGCCGATACCAGCGCGCTCGGACGCGGGGCGCGCAGCGGTTTCCGGCTGCGGCTCGAAGCCGAGGCGTTGCGGTTGGGCTTCGACGGCGGCCTGGCTTTCCGCAACGGCGTCCAGGCCGACGGCGTGCTGGTGGCGGACTCCAAGTCGTTGCGCAGCGGGCTGGCCTGGTTCTCGGTCACGCCGCCGACCCGCGGCGGGTTCGGTCCGTTCAAGCTCAAGGCGCAGGCCGCGCTGACGTCGACCGCGCTCACGCTCACGGGGCTCTCGGTCGAGCTCGATGGCAATCGGGCCGAGGGCGGATTGACGCTGAAGAGCGAGGCCGGGCGCCCGACCCTGCAGGGCACGTTGGCGAGCGAATTGGCGGATTTCACACCCTATTCCGGCGGCTTCGCCGTGACCGGCGAAGACGGCCGCGACTGGAGCCGCGAGTTTATCGACGTCGATGCTCTCGCTGCCTTCGATCTCGATCTGCGGCTGTCGGCACAGCGTGTGCTGGTCGGCAAGGTCGAGCTCGCGCGCGCCGCGGTCGCAGCGGCGCTGAAAGGCGGACGGTTTACGCTGTCGGTCGGCGAGGCACAGTTCTACGATGGAATATTGCGCGGGGCGGCGGCGGTCGGCCGCGGCAGCGTCGATCCCGAGGTCAAGATCGAGGCGAACATCTCCAATTTCGATCTCGAGCGCGGGCTCGGTGAACTCACCAGCATCCGTCGGCTCGAAGGGAAAGGCACGCTCAACCTCATGCTCGAGGGAGCAGGTCCGAGCGTTCACGCCATGGTGCGTAGTCTCTCGGGACAGGCGACTTTGACGGCCGCCAACGGCTCGCTCAACGGCATCAATGTGGAGCAAGTGCTGCGCCGGCTCGAGCACAAGCCGCTCTCGGGCGCCGCCGATTTCAGGGGCGGGCGCACCACCTTCGACCGCCTGATGGCGAAGCTCCGCATCTCGCAAGGCACGGCGAGAATCGAGGAAGCGCAGGTCGATAGTTCGTTCATGCGGGTTACGCTCGCAGGCGAGGCTTCGATCGCCCACCGTGATCTCGATCTGAAGGGCACGGCGAGCCTGGTGCGGCCTGCCGCCGCGGACAACGCAATCCAGCCTTTCGACCTTCCCTTCATCGTCCAGGGCCCCTGGGACAAGCCTTTCCTGTTGCCCGATCCGACTGCCTTGATTCAGCGTTCGGGCGCGGCGGCGCCACTGCTCGATGCCTTGCGCAAACAGAACGTCCGCGAAAAAACCGCCCGCTCCGGCATGGAACCGCTTACCGGCTCCCGGCCTTCGCCCGCCGTGGATGCCCCGGCGGCCGGCCGGCCGGCGCCCTGACGCGCAAGATTGCTTCCATCGGTCCCTCGCCCGCTTCCTCTCCTCAGCCCCGAGCCCTCCTGTCCCCGCGCGCCATGCTTCTTCCGCGTCAAGGTTTGACGGCGACCCGCCCCGTCGCGTTTGCCGCATGGCTCTCTTTCGCCGCGGCGATCGCCGCAGGTTTCGCGCTCGCCGAGGACAAGCTCCCGGCTTATCCGCCACCGCTCACGCCGGAACTCTCGCCATCGCCCGCCCAATCGCCCCGCCCGGCCGCGAAGAACCTCGCCGTCAGCGTGACCCCGCTCGGAGCCGCGGCCAAGGAGCGGCCGTTGCCGGTTGGCGCCATGCCGAGCTTGCGCATCGGCGTGCGCAATACCGGCACCGGCGTGCTCGCGAAAATCGTGCTCACGGCCCGCTTCGAAGGGATGCAGGCTGAAAATCCGCCGGGATGGCGGTCACAGGGCGGTGCGCTGATCCTGGAAATTCCGCGCCTCGGCGCCGGCGAGCAAACCGAGCGCTTGCTCAAGCTTCGGGTCGTGACACCCACGTCCGGCAAGACCACCCAGGTTTCCATCGAGGCCCGCACCGAGGACGGCGCAATCGCCGCGGGCGAGGCCAATCTGCGCGTTGCCGATTGCGTCGGCGCTTATCGCAGCAAACTTTCGTCTTTGCGCACGGGCATGCTGCAGGCGGTGAAGGACGCGGCGGAAGCGATGCGCAAGCCCGATCCGGCGCTGCCGTACGCCCGGCAGTTTCCCGCGACCGGCGTCAAGACGGGCAATATTGCGGTCGCCGAGCGGTTCGCCGCCGCTTTCGCCAAGCGCGGCGGCGCCGATCCGGAAATGAGTAGCGAAGACTCCCGCTTCACGATCCAGCGCTGGACCTCCGAGCTATCGGCCTATGCCGGTCAGGAGGCAAATCCCGGCCTGTGCGCGGGCAATTACTACATGGTCGCCGGCCAACGCGAGGGCATCCTTCC
>JAUSIF010000081.1 GCA_030648135.1 Xanthobacteraceae bacterium | reverse complement strand
GCCGGGCCGTAGCATTCGGTGAGACCGTAGACATGGGTGACGTTGAAGCCGGCGGCCTTCATGGCGGCCAGCACGGCCTCCGGCGGCGGTGCCGCGGCGGTGGCGAAGTTGACCACATGCGGCAGCGGCTTCTTTTCGGCTTCCGGCGCGTCCAAGAGCGTCGCCATCACGATCGGCGCGCCGCAGAGATGGGTCACGCCATGCGCGGCGATGAGATCGTACATCGCCTTCGCCCGCACCTGGCGCAGACAAACATGCGTGCCGGCGACCACCGAGATCGACCAGGTGAAGCACCAGCCGTTGCAGTGGAACATCGGCAGCGTCCACAGATAGACCGGATGCTTCTTGATCGCGCCGGTGAGCACATTGCCGACCGCGAGCAACGCCGCGCCGCGATGGTGATAGACCACGCCCTTGGGATCGCCGGTGGTGCCGGAGGTGTAATTGAGCGAGATCGCGTCCCATTCGTCGCCGGGCGCCGTGCGCTCGTAGGATTCGTCGCCTTCGGCGACGAGCGCCTCGTAGTCGAGCTTGCTCAGCCGCTCACCTTCGCCTTGATATTCGGGATCGTCGTAATCGACGACGAGCGGCTTCACCTTCGCCAACTTGAGCGCCGCCTGCATGGTTTTGGAGAATTCGCGGTCGGTGATGACGACCTTGGCTTCGGCGTGATCGAGCGAGAAGCCGATCACCGCCGCGTCGAGCCGGGTGTTGAGGGTGTTGAGCACGGCGCCGGTCATCGGCACGCCGTAGTGGGCCTCCAGCATCGCCGGCGTATTGGCGAGCAACACCGCGACGGTGTCGCCGCGTTCGATGCCGCGTTTTGCCAGCGCCGAGCCGAGCCGCCGCGCCCGCGCGTGGAAGTCGCGATAATTCGTGCTGCGGCCACCGTGGATGATGGCGGTATGGTCGGGAAACACCGCGGCCGCGCGCTCCAAAAACGCGAGCGGCGTCAGCGGCTGGAAATTCGCCGGGCTCTTGTCGAGATCGCGGTCGTAGGCGCTCTTCGCCAGTTTCCCCTCCCCTCGCCTTGCTCGCCCGGCTGCCGGGAAACGCTATCGTCGTCTTCGCGCCGCCTCAAGCGCAAGCGGCATGGCTCAGCCCTTGAAGATGGCGATCAGCCCTTCGCGGATCAGCACCAGCGAGATCAGGAACACCAGGATATAGGCGATCCGGTAGAACAGCTCGGTCGGCGTGATGCGCACGAGCCAGATGCCGAGGAAGTTGGTCGCCACCGCGAGCGGCAACAACGCCGCGGCGATCGCCATATTCTCCGTCGATAATTGGCCGAGCGCGAAATAGGGCGCGATTTTCATCACATTGCCTACGGCGAAGAACAGCGCGCTGGTCCCGACGAAGGTCATCTTCGGCAACCTTTGCGGCAGCACGTGCATCTGGAACGGCGGACTGCCCGCATGGGCGAGCGCGCTGGTGAAGGCCGCGACTCCGCCGCAGATGAAGCCCAGGAACGCGGACGGCCGCCGCGGCGCCGCCGCGAGCCCCTCGCCGAACCAGCGGTTCAGCACGAAGGCGAGCGCGATCAGCCCGACCGCAAGCCGGATATGTGAATCCGGCACATGGGCGGCGAGCAGCCAGGCCGCGCCGGTGCCGACGACGGAGCCGGGCAGCATTACCTTGAGGTTCCAGGCGTCCCAGTCGTGCCGGTAGACCCAGACCGAGATCGCGTCCTGCAGAAGCAGGATGGGAAGCAGGATCGCCGCCGCCTGGATCGGCGGTATCACCAGGGCGAGCAGCGGCGTTGCCATCAGTCCCGCGCCCGAGAAGCCGCCTTTGGCAAGCCCGAGAGAAGTGACCGCGATCATGGCGGCGAGAAGGAAGACGGGGTCGGAGAGCACGGGCGGGGATCACGAGAATGACGGAATGCGGTGAACTAGCGCATGATCCGGCGAAGTGGGAACCGGTTCGCCGATAAGATCATGCGCCAGATTAATAAGTTAGCGCGCGATCGGACGCAAAACCGGTACCCACTTTTGCTGATCGCGCGCTAGCGCCGGGGCGACGCACTAAAGCCCAGAGCGCACCGCCGCGCCATAGCGATTTCGGCGTAGCCGGAATGATTATCACGCCGAGCTTGCAATCGCGCGCTGATGCCGGAGAATGTTGCTTCAGAAAAGAAAAAACGGCATGCAGGGAGAGCGCCATGGATGTGCGGTCAAAGAGCCGCTATCCCGAGGCTTACGCCCACTGGAAGCGCGATCCCGAAGGCTTCTGGGGCGAGGCTGCGCAGGCGATCGATTGGATCGAGCCGCCCAAGAAGATTTTCGACCCCAAAGCCGGCGTCTATGGCCACTGGTTCGTCGGCGGCGTCTGCAACACCTGCTTCAATGCCGTCGACCGCCATGTCGCGAGCGGCCGCGGTTCCCAGCCCGCGCTCGTCTATGACAGCCCGGTCACCGGCACCAAGCGCGCCTATACCTATGCCGAGTTGCTGAACGAGGTGCGCACGCTCGCTGCGATCCTCCGGGACTTCGGCATCAACAAGGGCGACCGGGTCATTCTCTACATGCCGATGGTGCCGGAAGCGATCTTCGCCATGCTCGCCTGCGCACGCATCGGAGCGATCCACTCGGTGGTGTTCGGCGGCTTCGCTCCGAATGAACTCGCGACCCGCATCGACGACGCCAGGCCGAAATTGATCCTGTCGGCCTCCTGCGGCATCGAGCCGAACCGGATCCTACCCTACAAGCCGCTCTTGGACGAGGCGATCAAGCTCAGCACGGCCAAGCCCGCGGCCACGCTGGTATTGCAACGCCCGCAGCTCGAAGCCTCTATGGTT
>JAUSIF010000146.1 GCA_030648135.1 Xanthobacteraceae bacterium | reverse complement strand
GAGCCGATCGTGCTGCCGGCGGCGTTTCCCAATCTGCTGGCCAACGGCTCGCAAGGCATCGCGGTCGGCATGGCGACCTCGATCCCGCCGCACAACGCCGCCGAGCTTCTCGACGCCGCCCTGCATCTCATCGACAAGCGCACGGCGAAGACCGGCGAGTTGCTCAAATACGTGAAGGGGCCGGATTTCCCCACCGGCGGTATCATCGTCGACGACAAGGCCAGCATCCGCGAGGCCTACAATACCGGCCGCGGTTCCTTCCGCGTGCGCGCGCGCTGGCACCAGGAGAAGACCGGCCACGGCACCTGGGTCGCGGTGGTCACCGAAATTCCCTATCTGGTCCCCAAATCGCGATTGATCGAGAAGATCGCCGAGCTTCTGACCGGGAAGAAGCTGCCGTTGCTCGCCGACGTGCGCGACGAATCGGCGGAGACTGTACGCGTCGTCTTGGAGCCGCGCTCGCGCTCGGTCGATCCGACGCTGTTCATGGAATCCTTGTTCAAGCTCACCGAGTTGGAGAGCCGCTTTCCCTTGAACCTCAATGTGCTCACCCACGGCCTGGTGCCCAAGGTGGTGAGCCTTTCCGAAGCGCTCAAGGAATGGCTCGACCATCGCCGCGCGGTGCTGATCCGCCGCGGGCAATTTCGTCTGCGGGAGATCAAGCACCGGCTGGAAGTGCTCGGCGGCTATCTCATCGCCTATCTCAATCTCGATCTGGTGATCAAAATTATTCGCCGCGAGGACGAGCCCAAGCCCGTCCTGATGAAGCGCTTCAAGCTCTCCGATGTGCAGGCCGACGCCATCCTCAACATGCGGCTCAGGAATCTGCGCAAGCTCGAGGAGTTCGAGATCAAGAAGGAGCACGCCGCGCTCAAGCAGGAAAAAAGCGAGCTTGAGAAGCTGCTGGCTTCGCCCGCGCGGCAATGGAAATCGATCGGGAACGAGATCAGGAAAGTGCGCGAGACCTACGGCCCCGCGACCGCGATCGGCCGCCGGCGCACCGGCTTCGAACAGGCCAAGGAGATCGACATCAAGGCCGTGACCGAGGCGATGATCGAGCGCGAGCCGATCACCGTCGTGGTGTCGCAGAAGGGCTGGATCCGCGCGTTGCGCGGCCACCAGCAGGATCTCTCCGGCCTCGTTTGGAAGGGCGACGACGGCATGAAGCTCGCCTTTTACGCCGAGACGACTTCCAAGCTCTTGGCCTTCGCCACCAACGGCCGGTTCTATACGCTCGACGCCTCCAAGCTTCCGGGCGGGCGCGGCCACGGCGAGCCGATAAGGCTCTATGCCGAGCTCGAACAGGACGCGGACGTGGTCGACGTCTGTGCCTTTATCGGCGGGCGCAAATTCCTGGTCGCCGCGCGCTCGGGCAACGGCTTTGTCGTAGCCGAGGACGAGTGCCTCGGCACCACGCGCAAGGGCAAACAAGTCTTGAACGTGAAGGCGCCCGACAAGGCGACTGCGATCACGCTGGTCGAAGGCGACCAGGTCGCGGCGGTGGGCGAGAACCGGAAAATGCTGATCTTCCCGCTCGCCGATCTCCCCGAAATGGCGCGGGGCAGGGGCGTGCGGCTGCAGCGCTACAAGGAGGGCGGGCTTGCGGACGTGAAGGTGTTCGCGCTCGCCAAGGGTCTCACCTGGCTCGATCCGGCCGGGCGCACTTTCACGCTCGATCGTAAGGAGCTTGCCGACTGGCGCGGCAAGCGCGCCGATGCCGGCCGCCTCGCGCCCAAGGGATTTCCGAAGTCGAACCGGTTCCGTTGAGTTGAATCAGGGATTCGGCGCGTTGATCCGCAACAATACAGTCGCCTGGGGTTGGCCGGCCAAGCTGTTGCATTGGCTCGGGGCGGCGCTGATCCTGATTCTGCTCGTGCACGGATGGTGGATGACGCACATGTCCCCGCGTCCCGATCGGCTAGCAAATTATGCTTGGCATGCCGCCGTCGGCTACGATTTGTTGGCGCTCATCGTGCTGCGGCTCTTGTGGCGCTGGTTCAATCCGGTGCCCGCCCAGCCGGCGGATTCAAAACCTTGGGAGAAGCTCGCCGCGCATGCCGGACATTTCGGTCTCTACGTTTTGATGTTCGTGGTGTCGCTCACCGGCTGGGCGCTCGCGGGCACCTTTCGCGTGCCGATGAAGATGAATATGGATCTTCTTGGCATTGCCGTGCCGGCGATTGTCACCGGCGTGGCGCGGCCGGTGCTCAAGCTGATCGAGGATGCGCACAAGATCCTCGCTTATGTGCTGGCCGCGCTCGTGCTCGTGCATTTTGCCGGCGCTCTCCGCCATCATTTCCTGAAGCGCAACGACGTGCTGACGCGGATGCTGGGGGGCGCCTAGACCCTTATTCGTTTTGATGGAATCAGAGTCGGGCTCTAGCTTTTGTTTGAGCATGATCTTTTCCGAAAACCGGTTCCCACTTTTCGGGATCATGCTCTAGCTCCTACCACTCAATTCCGGCTGGAGCCGTCCCGGAACTGTTGATCTTGAATCGCTAGCAAGGACGATAAGTTATTGTAAGCTGTAGGCTATTTTTTGCAATTGCAAACTATTCGCAATTGTCTATAGTCCTCCGGAATCAGGAGAAGGGGATGCTTCAGCGTAGCGGGACGGAAGCGCACGCGGCGGAAAACGGCTGGCGGCGCGCGCGCGGCCGGGCCTCGCTGATCGAAGTCTTCGGCTCGATTGCCACGCGCCCAAGCGGCCCGCTCTGGAAGAAGCTTCTCGCCTTCCTCGGCCCCGGCTATCTCGTCGCCGTCGGTTACATGGACCCCGGCAATTGGGCGACCTCGCTCGCCGGCGGCTCCAAGTTCGGCTACGCGCTGCTCACCATCGCGCTGCTCTCCAATTTGATGGCGATCCTGCTGCAGGCGCTGTGCGCGCGCCTCGGGATCGCCAGCGGGCGCGATCTCGCTCAGGCTTGTCGCGACGCTTTTCCCCGCTTTGTTTCTTGGCCGTTGTGGGTGCTCACCGAGATCGCGATTTGCGCCACCGACCTCGCCGAGGTGATCGGTACCGCGATCGGTCTCAACCTGTTGTTCGGCGTTCCACTCGAGCTCGGGGTGATCATCACCGCGCTCGATGTTTTTCTCATCCTGTGGATGCAGAATCTCGGCTTCCGCTGGGTCGAGGCCTTTATAGTGACGCTGATGGGCATAATCGCATTGTCCTTTGCCATACAGATCGCGCTCGCTGATCCGCAATGGGGCGGGGTGATCCGCGGCTTCGCGCCGACCACCGACATCGTCACCAATCCCGACATGCTCTATCTCGCCATCGGCATTATCGGCGCGACGGTGATGCCGCACAACCTCTATCTCCATTCAGGCATCGTGCAGACGCGCCGCTTCGGCGACACGGTCGCGGACAAGCGCGAGGCGATCAAGCTCGCGACCATCGATTCCACCATCGCATTGATGTTTGCGCTCATCATCAACGCCTCGATTCTGATTCTCGCCGCCGCGACCTTCAACAAGACGGGGCAGACCAATGTCGCCGAGCTTGATCAAGTACACTCCCTGATCGCGCCTCTCCTTGGCTCGGCCATGGCGCCAACTCTGTTCGCGATCGCGCTCTTGTGTTGCGGGATGAACTCGACGGTGACGGCCACGCTCGCCGGCCAGATCGTCATGGAAGGATTCATCGACATCCGCTTGCCGGCCTGGGCGCGGCGGCTGACGACGCGGGCGATCGCCATTGTGCCGGCCGCCGGCGTGACGATCTGGTACGGCGAGGCGGGGACGGCGAAGCTCCTGATCTTGAGCCAGGTGGTACTCGGCCTGGCGCTGCCGTTCTCCATCGTGCCGCTGGTAATGTTCACGGCCGACCGTCACAAGCTGGGCGAGCTTGTCGCGCCACGCTGGGTGACCGCGCTTGCGGCCCTCGTGGCCGCGATCATCATCTTGCTCAATTTCAAGCTTTTGTACGACGCGGCCTTCGGCTGAGAGTCACGCCTCCACCCGTAGCCAGCCGTCGGGCAGCAGCCGTTCCTGCGGCAGGAAGCGGCGCTTGTAGTCCATCTTGGGCGAGCCCTCGACCCAATAGCCGAGATAGACGTGCGGCAGGCCCATGCGCCGCGCGCGCGCGAGGTGGTCGAGGATGAGATAAGTCCCGAGCGAGCGGCCGTGGGCCTCGGTGTCGTAGAACGAATAGACCATCGACAAACCGTCGGCGAGGATATCGGTGAGCGCCACCCCCAGCAGCGGGCCTTCGCCGCGGCCGGTGATGCCGGTGTCGGGGCCGCGCGGGCGATATTCCACGAGCTTGGTGCGCACGTGGCTATCCTCGACCATCATGGCGTAGTCGAGCACCGACATGTCGACCATGCCGCCGTCGGCATGGCGGGCGTCGAGATAGTTGCGGAACAGCGAATATTGCTCGGCGGTCGGCACCGGGGTGCGGGCATGGCCGACGACATCCTCGTTCGCCGCCAGTACGCGGCGGAAGGCGCGGGTACCAACGAATTCCTGCGCCAGCACCCGCACCGAGACGCAGGCGCGGCAGGTCTCGCAGGCCGGCCGATAGGCGATCGACTGCGAGCGGCGGAAGCCGCCGTTGGTCAATAGATCGTTCACTTCGGGGGCGCGCTCGCCCACCAGGTGGGTGAAGACCTTGCGCTCCTGCTTGCCCGGCAGATACGGGCAGGACGAGGGGCTGGTCAGAAAGAACTGCGGCGTGTCGCGCGGCTGCTGGGTCACGGGCGCATCCCGGTCTGCCGGATTCGAAGCTAGGATCGCGCGCTTGGGCGGCGGCGTCAAAGGGGGTCTGTGAGCAAGTTATTTGCGCCGCAAGCGCGCGGCGCGGGCCTCGTTATTGACCACGAGCGTGCCGGTGAGGAAATCGTGCAACAGCCGGTGCCGGCCGTTCAAGAGCGCCACGATCAGCACCAGGGGCGTGAGCGTCGTGGTCAGCACCCAGAAGAAGATCGCATGCACCGCGGCGAGCAGGAAATACATCCGCCCGCCGTACCAGGTGCGCATTTCGAGATCGACCAGGCGCATGCCGAGTGTCGCCGATTCCGGCGAGCCGAGCGTCATGCCGGTATAGGTGAGCGCCCACAGCACGAAGATCGGCGACAGCAGCCAGAACAACAGCCAGCCGAGGCCGAGCGTGAGCAGGCCGAAGACGAAGATGAAGAGCGCCAAGGCGATGATCGGTCCGATGACAATGACGGCGTCGATGAGGAAGGCGACGATGCGGCGCGGCAACACGCCGTCGAAATATTCCGGCTGTTTGTCGGGATCATAGGCGTGCGGGCGCGGCTCGGACGAGGTCTCCAGGCGCGGCATATCGAACA
>JAUSIF010000076.1 GCA_030648135.1 Xanthobacteraceae bacterium | reverse complement strand
CTACCGGGCGATCTTGGTCTTGATCTCGTCCAAAATTTTCAACGATTCCTGCCTGAGTTCCTGGCTGTCGAGTTCATGTCCGCGGCGGTGTATTGCCTCGCCCGCTTGAAGCGACTTCGCAAGGACTTCCTTGTCCGCCGCCGACAGATCGGACTGCGCCAGTTGCACGGCAACTTGCGGATATTCGGCGGTTCCGCGACAGGCCAATGCCGTTGTTGCCGAGAACAGTGTTATACAGGCGCATGTGAGCAAGAGAGTTTTCATGGATACTATCCCTTTTCCTGACGATGATCGCAGTATAGGCACAACTGCCGAGGAAATCCAACAAAGACGCCAACCGCTTCGTCGCGCATGAAGTCGGCTCACCGCAGGAAAACGGACGCATAGCGGACGTCGACGCCTGACCGGCCTGCCCCGTTGCATAGGTACTGCAGCCCGTGACCGCAATGTTCTGCATTGCTTAAGTCAGCTCCTGGCACACAGCGGACTATCAACAAACTGACCCCACTCCCCGTTTTTTCACACCGCCACCTTGGCCTTGATCGCCGGATGCGGATCGTAGCCTTCGAACACGATGTCCTCGTAGCGGAAGGCGAACAGATCCTTCACCTTCGGATCGAGCTTGAGGCGCGGAAGCGGGCGCGGCGCGCGCGTGAGCTGCAACCGCGCCTGTTCCAGATGGGTGAGATAGAGGTGCGCGTCGCCGAAGGTATGGATGAATTCGCCGGGCGCATGGCCGGTCACCTGCGCGACCAAGTGGGTCAAGAGCGCGTACGAGGCGATGTTGAACGGCACGCCCAGGAAGGCGTCGGCCGAGCGCTGGTAGAGCTGGCAGGAGAGCCGGCCTTCCGCCACATGGAACTGAAATAGGCAATGGCAGGGCGAGAGCGCCATCTTCGAAAGCTCGGCCGGATTCCAGGCGGTGACGACCAAGCGGCGCGAATGCGGATTGCGCCGGATTTCGGCAAGCACTTCCGCGATCTGGTCGATCGCGCGGCCGTCGGGCGCGGGCCAGGAACGCCACTGTCTCCCATAGATCGGCCCGAGCTCGCCCGCCTCGTCCGCCCATTCGTCCCAGATGCTGACGCCGTGCTCGCGCAGATAGCGGACATTGGTGTCGCCGGCGAGGAACCACAACAGCTCGTGCACGATCGACTTCAGGTGCAGCTTCTTGGTGGTGACGAGCGGGAAGCCCGCGGACAGATCGAAGCGCATCTGATGGCCGAACAGCGCGAGCGTGCCGGTGCCGGTGCGGTCGTCCTTGCGGACGCCATGGCTCAGGATCAGTTCGAGCAGATCGAGATATTGGCGCATGCGATCGATTCGGGAAAAAACGGCATCGCACGCTAGCGCATGATCCGGCGAAGTGGGAACCGGTTCGCCGATAAGATCATGCGCCAGATTAATGACGCTCGCTCCCGGCGCGCCAGCGTCAGGCCGCATCCGGCCTGTCCAACAATAGAGCGCCCCGAGACCGGGGCGGGCTCGGGGCGCCACTTCGCCGCTGCGGCAGCGGGGGGCTGGGGGAGTGCCGTCAGCAGCGTCTCCGGCTCGGCACAGTTCAGGCCAAGGGCATGAACACGCCGAGCACCAAACCCACGACCGCCGCTACTGTGAGACAGGTCGAATATTTCATTCTTGCCTCCCGGAACGGGGTGAAGCGCTAGTTCGTATCTAGATAACGCGCATCTCGGCGCCAGGTTCCCGCAAGACTCGTTCCTGCAAAACCGGCTCCGTGAGGATGAATCGTCCGTCAGGCGAGGCTCAATCATATATTAGCACGCATGTTATAGAACATATATTCTAATTATATTTTAGATTCCTGGATTCAATTCAATCCAAGACTGGATTTTTTAGAATAATTCATCTAATATGCATATAAACGCCTACAAACGCTGAGCTCATGGGACGCCCTGCCCACATATCCAATGCCCAGCTCATTGCCGCGGCGGCCCGGGTGGCGGCCCGGACCGGGCCCGCCCGCGCCACCGTGGCCAAGATCGCCCGCGAGGCCAAGGTCCCGACCGGCTCGGTCTATCACCGGGTGCCGTCGCGCGCGGCCTTGATGGCCGAGGTCTGGCTCGAGGCTGCCGAGCGTTTCACCACCCCTTTCCTGGAGCAGCTGGCGGCGGCGGAATCGCTCGAGGCGGCGATCGAGGCCGCTTTAGTGACGCCACGGCTCAGCCGTGAAGATCCGGCCGCGGGCGTGGTGCTGTTCGTCCATCGCCGCGACGAATTCCTCGCCGGCGCGCCGGAGGAGAGCCGGGCGCGGGCGGCCCGCCTCACCTCGGCTTTGCAGCAATGCCTCGGACAGGCCGCGCGCCGGCTATTGCCCAAGGATGCGCGCGGCCGCGAGCGCCTGACCATCGCGCTCGTGGGCGTGCCCTATGGCGCGGTGCGGGTGTTTCTGCCGCAGGCGGTGCCGCCGCCCGAACTCGATCCGGTGATCGTCGCCGCCGCCCGCGCGGCGCTGGGCGCCTAACTGATGGCGCCTATTCACCTCTTCACCTCTCCCCACCGAA
>JAUSIF010000143.1 GCA_030648135.1 Xanthobacteraceae bacterium | reverse complement strand
GTATGCAATCGTCTCCATGCGCTGTTCGATTGCCCGAGCGGCATCAAGATCGACGTGCAGAAATATTCCAGCTTCGGCGCCGGCAATTTGTCGAAGCCGCTCGACAATCAGGGCAATGTCGACACCTCCAACTTTGGCTATAACCCGGGCGCGGCGTGCGACATCGTGATCGTGCGCGTCGTTTATGAATGGCCGACCTTCGTCCGCCACTTCGGACTCGACCTGGCGGATTTGCCGGACGGCAAGCGCCTCCTGATGTCGACATCGGCCTTCCGCAACGAGCCCTACGGCACCACGCCATGCTGATGGCAGCGGCGGCGGTCCAAATCGAGTTGTTGCAAGAGACTGAGCAATGAAAAACAACCGGCAGGGGGGAATTCTCGCGAAACTCGCCCGGCTCGTCCGCGACCCGCGCGGCGTTTCGGCGGTCGAGTTCGCGGTGATACTTCCGATCATGGTGACGCTCTTTGTCGCCGGCGCCGAGATCACCCAGGCGATCACCATCAAGCGCAAGGCGACTCAAGTCGTCCGCACGGTCGGAGATCTCACTTCCCAGGACGCCAGTATCACCAACACCGAGATGCAGACCATCCTCGGCGCGGCCACGGCAGTCCTGGCGCCCTATCCGACGAATAAGCTGAAAATCACCGTGTCCAGCGTTACTATCGACGCACAAGGCGCCGCCAAGATTGCGTGGAGCGACGCCTATCAGACCACGGCGAAGACGGTGAATACGACGATCACCTTGCCCACCGGTCTCAATGTGGCGAGCACGTCTTTGATCTGGGCCGAGGTCAGCTACGATTATGTTCCGCCGGTCGGGTATGGGCTGCTGATCAACGGCACGATCACGCTTACCGATAAAATCTATCTGCGTCCGCGCATGGCCGCCACCATCGCCCGGGTGCCTTGAAGACGAGCGCCGCCCGGGGCAACAGCGGTCAGATTTTCTGATTGTATTCGCCGACCTCGGGATGCCGGCGGATGGCTAAATCGACCGCCGCGAACATCTCGCGCATGCGCGCCTCGCTCACCGGGCTTTCCACCACCACCACCAGTTCAGGCTTGTTGGAGGAGGCACGCACCAGGCCCCAGGTGCCGTCCTCGACCGTCACGCGCACGCCATTGACGGTGACGAGATCGCGAACCGTTTGACCCGCGACCTTCTCGCCGCTCCGCTTTGCCGCCTCGAAGCGGCGCACGATCTCTTCCACGATGCCGTATTTCACCTCGTCGGCGCAGTGCGGCGACATGGTGGGCGAGCCCCAAGTCTTCGGAAGCGCGCGGTGCAAATCCGACATCTTTTTTGCCGGATTGCGGTCGAGCATGTCGCAGATCGCGAGCGCCGCCACGAGCCCGTCGTCATAGCCGCGTCCGACCGGTGGATTGAAGAAGAAGTGGCCTGACTTCTCGAAGCCGGCGACCGCTTTCAGCTCGGCGACCCGGCGCTTGATGTAGGAATGGCCGGTCTTCCAGAAATCGGCCTTGACGCCGTTTTGCTTCAGCACCGGATCGGTGAGGAAGAGGCCCGTGGATTTCACGTCCACCACGAAGGTGCCGCCTTTCTGCAGCGCCGACAGATCGCGGGCGAGCATGACGCCGATCTTGTCGGCGAAAATCTCCTCGCCCTCGTCGTCGACGACGCCGCAGCGGTCGCCGTCGCCGTCGAAGGCGAGGCCGATATCGGCTTTGCAGCGCAGCACTTCGTCGCGGAGCGCGTGCAGCATCTTCAGGTCTTCGGTATTGGGATTGTATTTGGGAAAAGTCCAGTCGAGCTCGCAATCGAGCGGGACCACCTCGCAGCCGACCGCGGCGAGCACTTTGGGTGCAAAAGCGCCGGCGGTGCCGTTGCCGCAGGCCACGACCACCTTGAGTTTACGCTTCAGCTTCGGGTGTTTGGTGAGGTCGGCGATATAGCGCTCGGCAAATCCCGGAACGAATTCATAAGCGCCGCCGTCGCGGGTCTCGGACTTGCCGCCGAGCACGATCTCTTTCAGCCGGCTCATCTCGTCCGGGCCGAAGGTGAGCGGCCGCTCAGCACCCATCTTCACTCCGGTCCAGCCGTTCTCGTTATGAGAGGCGGTGACCATGGCGACGCAGGGAACGTCAAGGGCGAATTGCGCGTAATAGGCCGTGGGCGTCAGCGCGAGCCCGATGTCCTGCACGCGCGCGCCGGAGGCCACAAGACCCTTAATCAGCGCGGCCTTCACCGCTTCGGAATAGGAACGGTAATCGTGGCCGACGACCACGTGCGGCTCGACGCCGAGCTCGCGAAACAGTGTGCCGAGACCGAGGCCGAGGGCCTCTACGCCAAGGAGGTTGATTTCCTTGTCGAGCAGCCAGCGCGCGTCATACTCGCGAAAACCCGTGGCCTTGATCATGGGCTCGGATTCATGGGCGAAGGTGTTGGGAACCAGCACGGGTTTCGGCGGCGGGAACATGGAAGCATCCGGGGGCTGGCCAAAGCGGCCGGACCGGTCGCCACATAGCACGAAACCGGGCGAACAGAGGAATTTTCGGGCGTTAATCCTAGCGCATTTTCCGGCGAAGTGGGAACCGGTCCCGCCTTCGCCAAGGCTTCGGCGGGTCTTTGACATTATGTCCGCCATAGCTCGCAGTGCGTTGGCGGATCGCCGATAAGATCATGCGCCGGATTAATGAGTTAGCGCGCGTACCGCAGATAAGTTTACGCAATCTGCGCAAGCTTGATTGCGTCCGCAAAACCGGTACCCACCCCGGATCAAGTCCGGGGCAGGCTTTTTGCTGATCGCGCGCTAGCGCTCGAGCACGAGCGTGCCGCGCTGGGCCTCGAAGCGCGACAGCCGCTTCAAGAAGCTCATGCCGAGGAGGTTGCTCATCTTGAGCGCGCCTTCCTCCATCACCAGCGCTTCGACGTTTTGGATGGAGATCGGACCGACCCTGACCGAACGCAGCTCCACCCGGCGCGCATGGCCGGTGCCGTTGGCGGTACGCACGGCGATGTCGAAACGATCGCCCGGAAACACGACGCCGAGCGCGCGGGCATCCTCATAGCGGAGGATCACCAGGGTCGCGCCGGTATCGACCACGGCGTTGAGCGTGCGGCCGTTGACTTCGATGTCGGAGACATAGTGGCCGCTCGGGTCGGCCGGAATCCGCACGATTCCGCCGTGGTCCGCATTCACGGCCATGGGAGCGGTCACGCCCGACGGGCGGGCGACCGCGCTGTCCTGGCTGCGTTCGATGAAGCGCGAAAAGTAGCTCGGCGCCGTCAGCGCGATGGCGACGGTGAGCCCGGCAATGATGAGGACGGCTTTGAGCATCGACCTGATCCCAATCCGCACATCCTGCGGTCGGCGTCGGCAACGGCGGGTAAATGCGAGGACGAGAATCAGGCGATGGTAAACGGCCGCTCTACGCTGCCGCCTCAATCCGATTGAATTTCATCCGCGCCGGCGCTTGGCGCGACGGGTCGGCGCGGCGGTGCGCGGATCCTCCGGCCAGGGATGCTTCGGGTAACGGCCGCGCAGCTCGCGTCGGACTTCAGCCCACGAGCCGCGCCAGAAGGCGGGGAGATCGCGTGTCACTTGAATCGGTCGTCCGGCCGGAGAATTGAGCGCCAGCGTGAGCGGCACTCGCCCGCCCGCGATCTTGGGGTGGATATCGAGGCCGAACAGCTCCTGCACCCGGATCGAGAGCAGCGGTCCCGCATCGGGTCCATAGTCGATCGCGAGGCGCGAGCCGGTGGGAGCGACGAAATGGGAGGGCGCGTTCTTTTCCAGCCGGCGCGAAAGCTCGCGCGGCAAGAGACTGCGCAGGGGGGCGGCGAGGTCTTGGCTCTTGACCTCCGCCAGGGAAGTCTTGCCGGCGAGCGCCGGGGCGAGCCAATCCGTCGCTTTTTCCGCCAGTAGCGCGTCGGAGAGATCGGGCCAGGGATCGCCTTCGAGCCGCTTGAGAAAACGCACCCGCTCGAGCCATTGGCGCAAGTCCTGGGTCCATGGCAATCGATCGAGGCCTAGTTTGGCCACTCCTTCCGCAAGCGCGCGCGCGGAATCGGCGCCGGCCGCCACCGGCAACGGGCGCTCGGCCAGCACCAGCGCCCCGAGGCGGCGGATGGCGCGGGCGCGCAAGGCCGCTGCTTTCTCGTCGAAGGCGATCTCAATGGTTTCCACAATGTGACCGGCGAAGCGCCGTTCGAGATCGGCTTCATCGAGCCGGGCCGCGAGCAGGATGCGGCCCACGCCCGCGCTGCCCGCGATTTCGGCGACGGCGAGAAACGTTTCCCGCGCCAATGGATGAGCGGGATCGAGCCTCGCGCCACGGCCGTTCATGAGCAGGAACTCGCCCGCCTTGCCGGTCCTGGCCTTGGCGACGCGGTCCGGAAAGGCGAGTGCCAACAGGCTGCCGGCGCTGGCGGGCGGGCTCTCGCGCAATCTGCCGCCCGCTTCTTCCGCCCAGCGGCGGGCGAGACGGCGCGCGTCCTCGCCGCGGCGCGAGCGGTCGCGACGAAAATTCTCCACGCGATGGGCAAGGTCGACATCGTTGCCGCCGAGGTTGCGCTCGGAGACCGCCGCCGCGATCTCGGCCGCGAGCAGCGCTTCGTCTTGCTCCGCCGCCGCGATCACCATGGCGGCCAGGCGCGGCGGCAACGGCAGACGCGCAAGACGTTGCCCGAGCGTTGTGATGCGTCCGGCCGCATCGAGCGCATCGAGCTCAATCAGCAGCGCGCGCGCCTCGGCAAAAGCCGCCGCCGGCGGCGGATCGAGCCAGGCGAGTTGATCAGGATCGGCGACGCCCCAGACCGCGAGGTCGAGTACCAGGCCGGAAAGATCGGAGGCGAGGATCTCCGGAGTCGCGAAGAGCGCGAGGCTGCGCGTTTCGGCCTCGTCCCATAACCGATAGCAAATGCCGGCTTGCGTACGCCCGGCGCGGCCGCGGCGCTGATCGGCGGCGGCGCGCGACACCCGCACGGTCTCGAGCCGGGTGAGACCCACCGCCGGCTCATAGCGCGGCACGCGGGCAAGTCCCGAATCGACCACGATGCGCACCCCTTCGA
>JAUSIF010000140.1 GCA_030648135.1 Xanthobacteraceae bacterium | reverse complement strand
TGCGGTTAGGCCGCGCGATTGCATTCAGGTCATGGCGGCCCTAGGTTACATGTAACCAAACCGGAGCCTTCCATGTCGCGCACGTCCAGGCCCAAGGCGAAGGCCAAGTCGCGTCCCAAGTCCTCGCGCGACAAGGTCCGTGCCCATCGCGCGCGCCTGCGCAAGCAGGGGCTGCGGCCGATACAGATTTGGGTCCCTGACGTGCGCTCGCCCGAGTTTCGGGCGGAGGCGCATCGGGCATCACTTGCAGCAGCCCAAAGCCCGACGGAAGCTGATGACCAGGCGGTTATCGACGCCATCACCGACCCCGATGCGCTCTACGAGCGGAGACGCGATTGAGGCGGGGCGAGGTTTGGACTGCCGCCGGCGGCCCTGATTACACAGGCAAGCCCAGGCCCGTCGTAATCATTCAGGACAACAGATTCGACGCTACCGCGTCGATCACCGTTTGCGGTCTGACCGGAACTGATATCGGTGCCGCGGCCTTTCGGATTCGGATTGATTCCAACGATCGCAACGGCTTGCTGACACCTTCGTACCTGATGGTCGACAAGATTGCGACGATGTCCAGGAACAAGCTTCGTCAGCGCCTCGGGCGCCTAGATGACAGCGAACTCCTGCTCCTAGACCGGGCAATCGTAACATTCCTTGGTCTCGGCGAGTCTTGACGGGCGAGCGTCGAGGGTGGCACGCAATCCGCCGGGGCTTCAGCCAATGCCGAACGTCGTCCTCATCGACAATTACGACAGCTTCACCTGGAACCTGGTGCACGCCCTGGGCGCGCTCGGGGCCAAGGTCGAGGTGTATCGCAACGATGCGATCTCGGTCGACGCCCTGGCGGCGAAGAAACCCGACGCCATCGTGATCTCGCCCGGCCCCTGCACCCCCAACGAGGCCGGCATTTCGCTCGAAATCATTCGCCGGCTGGGCGGCAAAACTCCCATTCTCGGCGTCTGCCTCGGTCATCAGGCCGTCGGCCAGGCCTATGGCGGCGAGGTGGTGCGCGCGCCCGCGCCCGTCCACGGCAAGCTTTCCCGCATCCGCCACCGCGGCGAAGGGGTGCTGCGCGGCATCAATGCGTCGTTCGAGGCGACGCGCTATCATTCCCTGGTGGTGAAGCGCGAAACCGTGCCGGCCGATCTCGCGGTCACCGCGGAGACCGACGACGGCCTGGTGATGGCGCTTTCGCACAAGCAACATCCCGTGCACGGCGTGCAGTTTCACCCCGAAAGCATCGCCTCGGAGCAGGGCCAGATCATTCTCAAGAACTTCCTCGATCTCGCCGCGCAATGGAACGCGGCCAAGCGCGCGTGAGCCCATGGAACGCTTCAAGGCCCTGATCGGCAAGGTCGCGACCGGCGCCTCTATGACCAAGGAGGAAGCCGCTCACGCCTTTGACAAGATGATGTCGGGCGAGGCGACGCCGGCGCAAATGGGCGGCTTGCTGATGGCGCTGCGCGTGCGCGGCGAGACCGTGGACGAGATCACCGGCGCGGTCTCCGCCATGCGCGCGAAGATGACGCGGGTGGAGGCGCCCGCCGACGCCATCGACGTGGTCGGCACCGGCGGCGACGCCGCGGGCTCGCACAACATCTCCACCTGCGCCGCCTTCATCGTCGCCGGCGCCGGCGTGCCGGTGGCGAAGCACGGCAACCGCGCGCTGTCGTCGAAATCGGGCGCCGCCGACGTGTTGGGCGCGCTCGGGGTCAAGATCGAGCTGGCGCCGGAGGCGATCTCCCGCTGCATCAAGGAAGCCGGCATCGGCTTCATGTTCGCGCCCGCGCATCACCCGGCGATGAAGCATGTGGGCCCTACCCGGGTCGAACTTGGCACCCGCACCATCTTCAATCTGCTCGGGCCGCTCTCCAATCCGGCCGGCGTCAAACGCCAGATGGTGGGCGTGTTCGCGCGGCCCTGGATCGAGCCGCTGGCGAAGGTCTTGGGCGCGCTCGGCTCGGAGCGCGCCTGGGTGGTGCACGGCTCCGACGGCCTCGACGAGATCACCACCACCGGGCCGAGCTTCGTCGCCGAGCTTGCCGACGGCAAGGTCAAGACCTTCGAGATCAAACCGGAAGACGTGGGCTTGAAGCGCGCCGGTCCCGCCGACCTCAAGGGCGGCGATGCGGCCGCGAACGCGAGCGCTTTACGCGCCGTGCTCGAAGGCAAGCCCGGTCCGTTCCGCGATGTGGCGCTGTTCAACGCGGCGGCGGCGCTGGTGGTGGCCGGCAAAGCGAAGACGCTCGCCGACGCGATCAAGCTCGCCGCGAAAGCGGCCGATTCCGGAGCGGCGAAACAGCGGCTTGACCGGCTGATCGCAGTCTCCAACAAGTCTTGAACCATGGACGTGCTCGAGAAGATCGGCACCTACAAGCGGGACGAGATCGCGCAGGCCAAGCGCGCGCGCCCGCTCGCCCGCCTGGAGGCCGAGGCGCGCGCCGCCTCTCCCCCGCGCGGTTTTCTCGCCGCGATCGCGGCCAAGATCGCGCGCGGCGATTATGCGCTGGTGGCCGAGATCAAAAAGGCGAGCCCGTCCAAGGGCTTGATCCGGGCGGAGTTCGATCCCGCCGCGCTCGCGCGCGCGTTTTCGGCGGGCGGCGCCACCTGTCTGTCGGTGCTGACCGACGCGCCCTCGTTCGAGGGCGCGCCCGAGCACCTGGTCGCGGCGCGAGCGGCGACCGCGCTGCCGGTGTTGCGCAAGGATTTCCTCTATGAGCCTTATCAGGTGGTGGAGACGCGCGCCCTCGGCGCCGATTGTATTCTCGTGATCATGGCTGCCGTCACGGACGCGCAAGCGCGCGAATTGCTGGCGGCGGCCGCGCAATGGAACATGGATGCGCTCGTGGAGGTCCACGTCGCAGCCGAGCTCGCCCGCGCGCTGTCACTCGACGCCAAGCTCATCGGCAAAAACAACCGCGTTCTGCGCACGTTCGCGACCAATCTAGCAGTGACCGAACGCCTTGCGCCGCGCGTGCCCAAGGACCGCATCGTCGTGGGCGAGAGCGGCATTTCCTCCCCCGCCGATCTGGCCCGGCTCGCCCAGGCGGGCGTGCGCGCGTTTCTGGTGGGGGAAAGCCTGATGCGCGAGGCCGATGTCACCGCCGCCACGCGTAAATTGCTCGCGCGCGAGAAGGCAACGGCGAAGACGGCGTGAGGGAAAAATGGCCGGAAAAACCCTGACCCATCTCGGCAAAAAGGGCGAGGCGCGCATGGTCGACGTGTCGGCAAAACCCGCGACCGAGCGCGTCGCCGTCGCCGAGGGCAAGGTTCTGATGCGCCGCGAGACCCTCGATTTGGTGCTCTCCGGCGACGCCAAGAAGGGCGACGTGCTCGGCACCGCCCGCGTCGCCGGCATCATGGCGGC
>JAUSIF010000037.1 GCA_030648135.1 Xanthobacteraceae bacterium | reverse complement strand
CGCCGTCGCCGGACCCGAAATCGAGCGCCTGATCCAATTGCTCGCGCGCGTGCCCGGACTGGGCCCGCGCTCGGCGCGCCGCGCTGCGCTGCATCTCGTCCGCCGCCGCGCCGAACTGATGCAGCCGCTCGCGGCCGCGCTCGGCGATGCGCTCGCCAAGATCGTGCTCTGCCGCACCTGCGGCAATATCGACACCTGCGATCCCTGCACGGTGTGCGCCGACGCCAACCGCGACCGCTCGATCCTGGTGGTGGTGGAGAACGTCGCCGATCTGTGGGCGCTCGAGCGCGCCGGCGCCCTCGGCGCGCAATATCATGTGCTCGGCGGCACGCTGTCGCCGCTCGACGGCGTCGGGCCGGACGACCTCAATATAGCGAGCCTGATCAAGCGCGCGCACGATCCGGCCGTGAAGGAAGTGGTGCTCGCGCTCAATGCCACCGTCGACGGCCAGACCACCGCCCACTACATCACCGATCTTTTGCGCGGATCGAAATTGAAGCTGACGCGGCTCGCCTATGGCGTGCCGGTGGGCGGCGAGCTCGATTATCTCGACGAGGGCACGCTGGCGGCGGCGATCCGGAGCCGGACGCCGTTTTAGGCTCGACTCTCCAGCCGCTCGATATGTCCGCGCGCCTGCAGCCAAGCAAGCAGCACGAGGCCTGGAATTCCGGCGAGCGCGCAGATCGCGAAGAACGAGGCCCAGCCGCTCGCGTCCGCGATGAAGCCGGCGCCGGACGAGAGATAGGTGCGGCCGACGGCGGCGAGTGCGGTCAACAGCGCGAACTGGGTCGCGGTGTGCAGCGGGTTTCTGCACAGGGCGGAGAGATAGGCGACGAAAATCACCGTGCCGATGGCGCTGGTGAAGTTTTCGGCCACGATGGCAAAGGTGAGCCAGGCGATGTCGTGGCCCACCACCGCCTGCCAGGAAAACGCTAAATTCGCGATCGCCTGCAACACGCCGCCGATCCAGAGGCTGGTCGCCAGCGGATAGGCGCGCGCCACGAAGCCGCCGGCAAATCCGCCGATCAAGGTCGCGGCCAGTCCCACGCCCTTGATGATCGTCGCATATTCGTTGCGCGAAAATCCAAGGTCGATGACGAAGGGCGCGGTCATGACGCCGGCGAGCGCGTCGGTGAATTTGAACAGCACCACGAAGGTGAGCACCACCAGCGCCATATCGCGGGTGAGAAAATCGGAGAAGGCGCCGACCGCCGCCGTGACGACGCGCTTGAGCGGATTTGCTTCTTGCCGCGCCTTGTTCGCAGCGGCGGACTTCTCCGGCTCCGTGGCGATCAGCGTGGTCACGATGCCGACGAGGACGAGCACGGCCATGGCGGCATAGCCCCAAGTCCAGGCGGCGTGCTGGCCGAAACCGAGCCCCTCGAATCCGCTCACCAGAAAGAGCGCGCCCGCGGTCGAGGCGAGCATGCCGATGCGGTAGGCGGCAACGTAAGACGCCATGCCGGCCGCCTGCTCGCTCTCCTCCAGGCTTTCCACGCGGAAGGCGTCGATCACGATGTCCTGGGTGGCCGACGCGGTGGCGACCAGGAGCGCGCCGAAGGCGACGATGAGCGGCGATACGGCGGGATCGGAGAATCCGAGGAAAGCGATCGCCGCGATCAGCAGCAGCTGAGAGAAAACGAGCCAGCCGCGCCGGCGGCCGAGCAGGCGCGAGAGCACCGGCACGTCGAGCGCATCCGTGAGCGGTGCCCACAGGAACTTCACCGTATAGGGCGTGCCGACGAGCGCGAACAGGCCGATGGTGCCGAGATCGACGCCGGATTCCCGCATCCATACCAAGAGCGTCGAGCCCGAGAGCGCCAGCGGCAGCCCGGCCGAGAAGCCCAAGAACATCACGATCAGCACGCGCGGGCGCAGATAGACGCCCAGCGCGGCGAGCCAGCTTTCGCGTCTGGCTGTGATGCCGCGGGTCGCTTCAACCATGGCGAACTGGATCGATCACTCGGCCGCGCCGAACTTCAAGCCAAGCGGCGCCGGAATCTCCCGGCGCTCCTCGCGCGGCGCTTCCGGCGTCTCGATCTCCAGCGCCTCGATCTGCCCGCCGCGGCGGGAAATCTTGTCGGCCGAGATCAACACCTGGCCGACGTCGTCGGAGGCCTGCGCGAAGTGCGTCTGCAGCTTGAGCGCGCGCTCGCGCAGCCGCACCACGTCCGCCATCAATTTTCCGACCTCGGCGCGGATCACGTCGGTCTGCTCGCGCATGCGCGCGTCCTTGACGATCGCCTGCAACACCTGGATCGCGAGCATCAGGAGCGACGGCGACACCAGGAGCACGCGCGCGCGAAACGCCTTCTGCACGACGTCGTCGAAATGCTCGTGCAAATCGGCATAGACCGACTCCGAAGGTACGAACATCAGCGCCACGTCCTGGGTCTCGCCCGGCAGGAAATAACTCTCGGAAATGTCGGAGACGTGCTTGGCGATGTCCTGGCGCAGGCGCTGGGCGGCGGCGCGCCGGGTCTCATCGGTCTGCGCCTCGCGGAAGGCGGTGACCGATTCGAGCGGAAACTTGGCGTCGATCAGCAACGGGCGGTCGTCGCCGGGGAGATATACCGCGCAGTCGGGCCGCTTGCCGTTCGAGAGCGTAAGCTGGAATTGATAGGCATTCTTGGGCAGACCGTCGGCGACGATCGCCTCCATGCGGCCCTGGCCGTAGGCGCCGCGCGCCTGCTTGTTGGCGAGCACGTCCTTGAGCGTCACCATGTGGGAGGAGAGTTCGGCGAGCCGCGCCTGCGCCGCGTCGACCACGGCCAGGCGCTCGTGCAACTGGCCGAGGCTCTCGTTGGTCGCCCGCGCAGCGTTGGTCATGCCCTCGCCCAGCCGATGCGAGACCGTGTCGAGCCGTTCGCTGACGACGCGGGCGAGATCGGCCTGCCGGCCGCCCAGCACTTCCGTGAGCGTTTGCATGCGGCCGGCGGATTCGGACTGGAGGCGGGCAAACTCGGCGATGCGCGATTCGAGTTCTTCCGCGCGCATCGCCTGTTCGCCGGCCTCGAACGCGCGCTTCCTGCCGGCGCGCCAGAGCCCGATCGCGAGCACGATCAGCAGCAAGAGCGCCGCTGCGCCAAGGGCGAGCAAAGCTTCGGCGACTGTCACCGGCCGCGTACCGAGCATGAAGACGACGTCGGTCATCCAATCATGTTAGCGCGATTCGGTAGCGTAGGGAACGAAAAGCGAACAGCTCGATAGGGCGCTCTCCGCCGGCGCTCCGGGCGGGGTCCGTTGACCCACCCCGCCCGGCATCCTATCTCGCGGCCATGGCCGATATCCGCACCGTCCTGGTACTGCCCGATTCGCGGCTGCGTCTGGTGTCCGAACCAGTCGCGCGCATCGACGCCGAGATCCGCGCCCTCGTCGCCGACATGTTCGAGACCATGTATGCCGCGCCCGGCGTCGGCCTTGCCGCGATCCAGGTTTGCGTGCAGAAGCGGGTCGTCACCATCGACGTCTCCCGTGGCGAGGAGAAGAAGAAGCCGATCGCGCTCATCAATCCCGAGCTCGTCTGGGCCTCCGACGAACGCGTCATCCATGAGGAGGGCTGCCTGTCGATCCCCGATTATCTCGGCGACGTGGAGCGCGCGGAACGGGTCAAGGTCCGCTACCTCGATCTGGAGGGTGCCGCGCAGGAGATCGAAGCCCAAGAACTGTTCGCGCGCGTGGTGCAGCACGAGATCGATCACATCAACGGCGTGCTGTTCATCGACCATCTCTCCAGGCTCAAGCGCGACCGGGTGATCAAGAAGTTCGCCAAGGTCGCCAAGCGCGCGGCGGTGGGCTGACGGTCGACAATTCATCGCCGCCGCTTTCAATTTCTACCCACCCCCTCACCCTCGGGACGTCGCGCCGCCGCGCGCCGTCCCTTTTCCCTCTCCCCCTCCCGTAAACGGGAGGGGGAGAGGGTAGGGAGGGCGAAGCCCGACCGGGTGAGGGGGGTGGGTAGATAAGACAAACGGATGCAAATTAACGTAACGTGCGCATCCACATTCAAGCTGAGGATCTCCGTTGCGCATCGTCTTCCTGGGCACGTCCGAATTCGCCGTCCCGACCCTGGTCGAACTGGTGGGCCGCGGGCATGAATTGGCCGCGGTCTATACGCGCGCGCCGGCGCCGGCCGGGCGCGGCCTGGCGGAGCGGCGCTCGCCCGTGCAGGTGACGGCCGCAGGCTTCGGCATTCCGGTGCTCTATCCCGCGAACTTGAAAGGCGAAGCCGCCACGAGCTTCCGCGAACATCGGGCCGACGTGGCCGTGGTCGTCGCCTATGGCTTGCTGTTGCCGAAGCCGCTGCTCGAGGCGCCGCGCTTCGGCTGCCTCAATTTGCACTCTTCGCTCCTGCCGCGCTGGCCCGGCGCCGCGCCGATTGCGCGCGCGATCCTGGCGGGCGACGCCGAGACCGGCGTGATGGTGATGAAAATGGACGCGGGCCTCGACACCGGGCCGGTCGCGCTGGCCGAGCGGGTGGCGATCGGCGCCGATACGACCGCGGGCGAACTGCATGACCGCCTGGCTCAGGTCGGCGCCGAACTGATGGCGCGCGCGCTCGCGGCGGCCGAACGCGGCGTGCTCGAATTCAAGCCGCAAGCCGCCGCCGGCGTCACCTATGCGAAAAAGATCGAGAAATCCGAGACCCGCATCGACTGGTCGCTGCCGTGGAAAAAAGTGCACGACCATATCCGCGGCCTGTCGCCCAATCCCGGTGCCTGGTTCGAGACCGATGCCGGCGGCGAGCGCGTGCGGGTGAAAGCGATCCGCTCGACCCGCGGCGAAGGAAAGGGCGCGCCCGGCACGGCGCTCGACGATCGGCTCACCATCGCCTGCGCCGACGGCGCGGTACGGCTCACCGAGGTCCAGCGCGCCGGAGCGAAGGCGATGGGTGCCGAGGAATTCCTGCGTGGCACGCCGATCAAGGCGGGCACGGCGGTTCGCTGAAAATGCCCCGCTACAAGCTCTTGATCGAATATGACGGCACGCCCTTCGTCGGCTGGCAGGTGCAGGAGAACGGCGCCTCGGTGGCGGGCGCGATCGAGGCCGCGTTCGAGCGCTTCACCGGCGAGCGGCCGAAGGTTTTCGGCGCGGGCCGCACCGACGCCGGCGTTCATGCCCTGGGCCAGGTCGCCCATGTGGATCTCGCCAAGGATTGGGATACGGACACGGTGCGCGACGCGCTCAATGCGCATCTGCGCCCGCATCCCATCGCGATCCTGACTTGCGAACAGATGCCTGCGGATTTTGACGCGCGTTTCTCGGCGACCGCGCGCCATTACCGCTACCGCGTCGTCGCCCGCCGCGCCGATCTTGCGCTTGACCGCGACCGCGCCTGGCGCATCGGAAAACCCCTCGATACGGAGGCGATGCAGGCCGCCGCCCAGCGCCTGGTCGGCAATCACGACTTCACCACTTTCCGCTCGGTTGATTGCCAGGCGAAATCGCCGGTGAAGACCCTCGACCGGCTCGCGGTGACCCGCGTGGGCGAGGAGATCCGCATCGAAGCCTCGGCGCGCTCGTTTCTGCATCATCAGGTGCGCTCCATGGTGGGCTCGCTCGCGCAGGTCGGCGAGGGGCGCTGGAGCGCGGATGATCTCGCCAAAGCGCTCGCCGCCCGCGACCGCTCGGCCTGCGGGCCGGTCGCGCCCGCCTGCGGGCTCTATCTCGTGCGGGTCGATTACGACGCCGGCGCGCGCTCGAAATAAAGCTCCAGCACGCGGCGATAAATTGCGGTCAACAGGCGCAGGTCCTTGATCGGCGCGCACTCGTCGATCTGATGCATGGTCTGGCCGACAAGACCGAGGTCGACCACCGGGCAGTAGTTCTTGACGAAGCGCGCGTCCGAAGTGCCGCCCGAAGTCGAGAGCGCGGCCTTGACCCCCGCCGCCTCCTGAATCGCCTTGATCACGAGATCGGCAAAGGCTCCGCGCTGGGTGAGATAGGATTCGCTCGCGGGCTCGTAATCGATGCGGTAGCGCGCGCCCTTGGCGGCATTTTTGAGCCGCCGCTCGATCAATTTCTTCAGGCGTGCGAGCGTGTGCTTGTCGTTGAAGCGCACATTGAAGCGCGCCTGCGCCTCGGCCGGGGTCACATTGAAAGTCGGATTGCCCACGTCGATCGAGGTCACTTCCAGATTCGACGGCTGGAATTCCTTGGAGCCCTTGTCGAACGGCTGATTCGACAGTGCGTCGAGCATGGCGAGAAGCGCCCGCAC
>JAUSIF010000137.1 GCA_030648135.1 Xanthobacteraceae bacterium | reverse complement strand
TGACCGAGCGCATCACCACCGTGTGGGTGTAAATCCGGTCGGCGGTGACGCGCACGCCGCGCAGCATGGAGCCGTCAGTGACGCCGGTGGCGGAGACCAGGCAATCGCCGCGCACCATGTCGGTGAGCTCGTATTTCTTGCGCGGGTCCTTGATCCCCATGCTGGCGGCGCGTTTCTTCTTCTCCTCGCTGTCGAGGATGAGGCGGCCCTGCATCTGGCCGCCGATGCAGCGCAACGCCGCCGCCGCCAGCACCCCTTCGGGCGCGCCGCCGATGCCGATATAGATGTCGATGCCGGTATTTTTCGGATCGGCGGTGTGAATGACGCCGGCGACGTCGCCATCGGTGATCAACCGCACCGCCGCGCCCGATTTGCGCAAGCCCGCGATCAGATCGGCGTGGCGCGGCCGGTCGAGCACCAGCGCGGTGATATCCTCGGGCCTGACGCCCTTGGCCTTGGCGAGCGCGGCGATGTTCTTCTCGGGCGGCGCGTCGAGATCGACCACGCCGGCGGGAAAACCGGGGCCGATCGCGATCTTGTCCATATAGACGTCGGGCGCGTTCAACAGCGTGCCGCTCTCGGCCATGGCCATGACCGCGATCGCGCCGTTCATGTTTTTCGCGCAGAGCGTGGTGCCCTCGAGCGGATCGACCGCGATATCGACCTTCGGCCCCTTCTTGTTGCCGACCTTCTCGCCGATAAACAGCATCGGCGCCTCGTCGCGCTCGCCCTCGCCGATCATGACGGTGCCGTCGATCGGCAATTTGTTGAGCTCGCGGCGCATGGCGTCGACCGCGGCCTGATCGGCCGCCATCTCGTCGCCGCGTCCGCGCAGGCGCGCCGCCGATACCGCCGCGCGTTCGGTCACGCGCACGATCTCGATCGACAGCACCCGTTCGATCATGAGACCCGGCTGTACCGTGATCGAGGTCATGGTTTCGCTGTCCTTCGGATTCTTGCCCATGCTAGCTCTTCTCGATGCGGATGACCTGCGGCTTCTCGGCCAGCACCCCTTCGCGCTCGACCGCCGCAAGCGCGCGGCGCACCGCGTCCTCGGTGGTGGCATAGGTAATCAGGATCACCGGCGCCGGACCCTCGGCGCTTTTCGGATCGTCGCCGCCGTGCGGACGCAGGCCGGGATGGCGCTGCACGATCGATTCGAGCGAGATATTTTCCCCCGCCATGCCCTTTGCGATGATCGCCATGGTGCCCGGCCGGTCGACGGCGGCCAAGCGGATATAATAGCCGCCTTCGTGGCGCTGCATCGGCGCGCGTTTGGGCTTCGACAGGCTCGCCGCCGGCCGGCCGAATGGCAGGGAGCGGCGGCCGCTAGCGAGATCGACGAGATCGGCCACCACCGCCGACGAGGTCGCCGGGCCGCCGGCGCCGGGACCGACCAGGGTCAAACCGAGCATGTCGGAATCGATCGCCACCGCGTTCAAGACGCCGTCGATCTCGGCGATGACCGAGCCCTTGGGCACCATGGTCGGATGCACGCGCTGCTCGATACCGGTCTCGGTGCGCTGAGCCACGCCCAAGAGCTTCACCCGGTAGCCGAGCTCGTCGGCGGCCTCCAGATCCGCGAGCGAAAGCGTCTCGATCCCTTCCACATAGATCGCCTCGGAATCGACCTCGCTGCCGAAGGCGAGGCTGGTGAGGATCGCGAGCTTGTGGGCGGTGTCGAAGCCGCCGATGTCGAAGCTTGGATCGGCCTCGGCATAGCCGAGCCGCTGCGCCTCCTTCAGGCAGGCGGCAAAGGAGAGCCGCTCCTTGTACATGCGGGTGAGAATGTAATTGCAGGTGCCGTTGAGAATGCCATAGACGCGCGTGATGCGGGCGCCGCCCAAGCCCTCGCGCAACGTCTTCACCACCGGGATGCCGCCAGCGACCGCGGCCTCGAAGGAAAACGCCGCGTTGTTTTTTTCCGCGAGCTTGGCCAGCGCCACGCCGTGTTTCGCGATCAGCGCCTTGTTGGCGGTGATGACCGGGCGGCCTTGCCCGAGCGCCGCCTCGACCGCGGCTTTGGCCGGATCGCCCTCGCCTCCCATCAGCTCCACGAACACGTCGATACCGGGATCCTTGGCGAGCGCGACCGGGTCGCTCACCTTTTTCGCCTTGCCGAGGTCGATGCCCTTATCCTTGGGCGGGTCCTTGGAAGCGTAAGCCACCAGCTCGATCGGCCGGCCGGCGCGCAGCGTGAGCGCGTCGCGCGATTGGCCGAGCATGCGGACGACGGCCGAGCCGACCGTCCCAAGCCCGGCGAGACCCACCTTGAGCGGCTCGACCATGACGAAGACCGGGAAAGGCGCGCGGCTACCCGCGCGCGGCGAGAGGAATGACGTTGTGCAAGGTTTTGTCCGCCGAGTCGAGGAAGCGGCGGATGTTGCGCGCGGCCTGGCGGATGCGCTGCTCGTTCTCTACCAGCGCGATGCGCACAAAACCTTCGCCGTGCTCGCCGAAGCCGATGCCGGGCGCAACCGCGACCGCGGCCTTTTCCACCAGGAGCTTGGAGAACTCGACGCTGCCGATCGCGCGGAAGCGCTCCGGCAACGGCGCCCAGGCGAACATGGAGGCCTTCGGCGCCGGGATCGGCCAGCCGGCGCGGGTGAAGCTTTCCACCAGCGCGTCGCGGCGCTTCTTGTAGGTCGCGCGCATCTCAAGGATGCAGTCCTCGGGGCCGTTCAGCGCCGCGGCCGCCGCCACCTGAATGGGCGTGAAGGCGCCGTAGTCGAGATAGGACTTCACTCGGCTGAGCGCTGCGATCAGCCGCTCGTTGCCGACCGCGAAGCCGACGCGCCAGCCCGGCATGGAAAAGGTCTTCGACATGGAGGTGAACTCGGCCGCGATCTCCTTCGCGCCCGGTACCTGCAGGATCGAGGGCGGCGGATTGTTCTCGAAATAGACCTCGGCATAGGCAAGGTCGGAGAGCACCAAGAGATCATGCTGGCGCGCGAAGGCGACGATGTCGCGATAGAAGTCGAGCTCGGCGGTGCAGGCGGTCGGATTCGACGGATAGCAGAGCACCAGCGCGATCGGCTTGGGCGTGGAATGGATCACCGCGCGCTCGAGCGAGACGAAGAATTCCGGGCCGGGTTCGCACGGCACCGAGCGGATGACGCCGCCGGCCATGAGAAACCCGAAGGCGTGGATCGGGTAGCTCGGATTTGGCACCAGCACGAGGTCGCCGGGCGCGGTGATCGCCTGCGCCATATTGGCGAAGCCTTCCTTGGAGCCGAGCGTGACCACGACCTCGCTCTCCGGATCGAGCTTCACCCCGAAGCGGCGGCCGTAATAGGCGGCTTGCGCACGCCTGAGGCCGGCAATGCCGCGCGAGGCCGAATAGCGGTCGGTGTGCGGCTTGCCGACGGTCTCCTTCAGCTTCTCGACCACGTGCGCGGGCGCCGGCAAATCCGGATTGCCCATGCCGAGGTCGACGATGTCGGCGCCGCCGCCGCGCGCGGCCGCCTTGGCGCGGTTGACCGCCTCGAACAGATAGGGCGGCAGACGCTTGATGCGGTGGAATTCGTGCATCGCAAAAGTCCTTGGCCGGGAATCGGGCCCAAACAGCTTGGCCGAGCGTTCTCATAGCATCGAACGGAGCGCCCGTTGAGGGCTCTTGGAAGGCGCCCGGCAGGATCAATTCTTGTCCCGCTGGATCCGTTTCTTGACGTCGGTTTCCCGGTCGGTGGCGACCTTTTTCAGTTGGTCTTCTATCCTTTTCTGCTCGACCTCGTTCAGCACCGGCGGCTTGCTGTCCGGGTCGTCCAGCGGCGCGGCGAGGCTCGGATAGGGTGGCGGCGGGCCGGCCGGGGCCGGCGGCAGCGCGATATCGAGGAACGGAATCGGCACGTCGCCGGCGCAGCCCGCAAGGCCGAACGCGCCCAAGGCCGCTGCGAACA
>JAUSIF010000031.1 GCA_030648135.1 Xanthobacteraceae bacterium | reverse complement strand
CACCTCAAGCCGGAAACGTCTCAGCCCGCGCTATAGCAGAAGCGCATTTGACGCGAAACACGGGGCAGTGTCTCGGTTTGAATTTCCGATCGACCCCAAGCTGCCATCGACGGCACGCAACAAAGCGCATCCACAGCCGGGCCAAGCACTCCCTTGCTAAGCTGTGCGGCGCCGCGGCAAGCGGATTGTCCCTTCTTACGACGATGCTGTAAAATGGCCTGCGTTCTTCCAATGAGCCCATGCAGGGAAGGCCTGATCCATGCGCGCCACCGACCCGGTCGTGACGTTTCTTCTGGTTCTCATCATCGGCATCGCCGCCGGCATCCTGTTCGACCGGCTGGCCGGGCCGTCCTGGCTCGCCCGCCAGTTCTCCGGATCGACCCGCGGCATCATCACGAGTGCACTCGTGGGTGTTGCCGGCGCGTTCGTCGGCTATCACATCGCTTTGCTGCTTGCGCTCGGCGGCGGGCTGCTGACGACGGTCATTGCGGCGGCGGCCGGCGCCGCCGTGGTGCTGTTTGCCTGGCGGATGGCTCAGTAACAATACACCGCCCCGGCTCGCTTTGGCGTGGCCGGCGCGGCAAAGGACGCGGCTTGGGTCTGGACGAATTTCATAACCGACGCGGCAAGCCTGCCGCACCAGGGCTATGCTGATCGTAGCTCGGCCATGACCGCCTTAAGCCGGCGGACGCAGTGAATGCGCCGACCTGCCTTAGTTGATGAAATGGTAGATGCCGTTGAGCCCGATCAAGCCCACCACGATGAGGTAGATGGCGACGATGTAGCTCAACAGATTCGGCATGATCAGGATCAAAATGCCGGCGACAAGGGCGACGAGCGGCGTGACGTGACCGATGGTGAGAACCATTTCAAATCTCCTATCATGGTGAGGATGATCGGGCTTGCAACAATCGACTCACCATTCATGCACGGCCGCCGAGTGTGACGCAACAGCCTTCGGCGGCCGGTAGTGTCTTAGTTTGAATTTCCGGTATTGACCCTAAACAATCATTCCACTCGTCTTGGGTCCCCTTCTCCTTATCAGCTGGCAGACAGTACTGCGCAGCCCAAATTGTCATGCATTGCACAGGTGCTAGGGTGATCGTCCCGATAACCCCGCGGAGCCTTTGATGTTCGTCCTGCAACGGCTTCTACGGCGCTTTGTCGAGAAGGGCCGCCTGACTGTCGTGGCTCACGATGGCAAATTGTATGTTTTCGGTGGCGTCATTGACGGACCATCGGTGACGATCCGCCTGCACGACGCCAAGGTCGCGCGCGAGCTTTTCTTCAATCCCGAGCTTGCCGCGGCGGAAGCCTATATGGCCGGCCGCCTCACATTCGAGGACGGCGCGACGGTCTACGACCTTCTCCTGCTGTTTTCGGTCAATCGCCGTGGTCTGGCCGCGCATCCGCTGCAGCAAATCCTGCGCCGGGTCTGGCGGGCTCTTCGCGGCGCGCATCAGGCCAATCCACTCGGACGCGCGGCGCGCAATGTGCGCCATCATTACGATCATCCGGCCGCCTTCTATAAGCTCTGGCTCGACGAAATGATGAATTATTCCTGCGCCTATTTCACCACTCCAGAAGAGTCGCTGGAGAACGCGCAGCTCAACAAGCTGCGCCATGTGGCGGCGAAGCTTCGTCTCGCGCCGGGGATGAAGGTCGCCGAGATCGGGTCGGGATGGGGCGCGCTCTCGATCTATCTCGCGCAAACTTGCGGCGTCCACGTCACCGCGGTCAATGTCTCGCCGGAGCAGATCGCCGCCTCACGCGCGCGGGCGCAGGCTGCTGGCGTTGCCGATGCGATCGATTTCATCGAGCAGGACTACCGCGAGCTTGATGGGCATTTCGACCGCGTCGTATCCATCGGCATGATGGAGCATGTCGGGATTGCGTATTTCGATGATTATTTCCGTACCATCAAGCGGCTTCTCGCCCCTGGCGGCTTCGCCATGATCCATGCCATCGGCCGGATGTCGCCGCCCGGCAGCACCGCACCTTTCATTCGAAAATATATTTTCCCCGGCGGATATGTGCCGGCGCTCTCGGAGGTGTTTGCCTCGACCGAGCGCACAGGGCTCTGGGTCGCCGATTGTGAAGTCTTGCGTCTCCACTATTACTGGACGATCCGCAATTGGCGAGCGCGCTTTCTCGCACGCCGCGTCGACGTCGTCGCGATGATGGGCGAACGCTTTGCCCGCATGTGGGAATTCTATCTCAGCGCGGTGGAGCTTGGCTTTCTCCACGGCTCCAACATGGTGTTTCAGCTGTTGCTCGCGGAGCGGCGTGACGATGTGCCCGTTTTGCGTGACTACATGCTCGATGATGAACGCGCGCTCCGCAAGCGAGAGAGCTGAGTGCAATTACGCATCATACGAACATCCCGCAAAGCCACATCTCCGGCGCAACCGTCAGGCTCCACTAATAGCGTGAAGCGCAGTCTCGAATTTCTTGCCGAATTCCTGCAGCTTGTCAGCGCTGAGATCGCTGATCGCCCACAGCATCAGGCCTTTCTCGCATGAATTGAATGTGCGGCCACTTCTTTGAACTTCGGCGGCACTGCGGCGCGTTCGCGAGCACGCGCTCAGGCTGGCCGCCGTCGGTGACCCCATCCTTGCCCAGCTTGACCCGCATGAGCGTGACTGAGGTCATCG
Source organism: Xanthobacteraceae bacterium (assembly GCA_030648135.1). Classification (GTDB taxonomy): domain Bacteria; phylum Pseudomonadota; class Alphaproteobacteria; order Rhizobiales; family Xanthobacteraceae; genus JAUSIF01. The sequence goes on along the minus strand of JAUSIF010000031.1, from coordinate 400 downwards.
GCTCGACGCCCTCGACTTTCATCTCTTACAGTTGCTCGATGAAGGCGAGGATGGCGTTCGATTCGCCGCGCTGATGCTCGATATAATCGTCGTCCACGGCGATTCGCGCGAGATGCGCGATGCGGCGCACGCTGGCGCTCGAGTAACGACCATGATCGAAACAAACCCCGTCGCCATGATCGGCCTCGGCTTGATGGGCGAGGTCTACGCCAAGCGGCTGCTCGACGCCGGCATCCCGGTGATCGGCTACGACATCGACCCGGCCCGCCGGGCGCGGCTCGATTCCATCGGCGGCCGTTCGCTGGCCTCGATCGCCGAATTGGCGAAGCCAGTGCGCTGCGTGCTGCTAGCCGTGTTCAACACCGATCAGGTCGAGGACGTGGTGGAAAATCATCTCTTG
>JAUSIF010000026.1 GCA_030648135.1 Xanthobacteraceae bacterium | reverse complement strand
ATTCTTTGCATTTATCGCATTTTCTACGGCGAACCGGTTCCCACTTCGCCGGAAAATACTCTAGCCGCGGCTCGCCAGATCGCGCGCCGCCGTGGCGATCTGCTCGAACACTTGCCGCCAGTCGCCAAGTGTCTGCTGCCGAAACAGGCGCAGTGTTGGATACCAGGGGCTGTCCTCGCGCCCGGCGAGCCAGCACCAGTCGGGACAAAGCGCGAGTGCGACGAAGGCCGGACGGCCGAGCGCGCCGGCCAGATGCACGATCGTACTATCACCGGCGACCACGAGATCGAGATTCATCATCACCGCCGCGCTGTCGAGAAAAGCCACACCGGCGTCGAGATCGGCGAAGCTTTCGATGCGGTCGCGGAACGCCACTTGGGCGGTTTCCTCGCTGCCCGCTCCCTGTTGCAGCGAGATCAGCCGGACGCCTTCGAGCGCCGCGAGCGGCGCGAATTCGGCGAGCGGCACCGAGCGCATGCGGCCGTCGCGATCGCTCGAAATCCCCCTCCAGCAAATGCCGACCTTGAATCCTTTGTCGCCGATGCGCGCGCGCCATTGCATCACCCGTACCGGCTCGGCGGAAAGATAAGGCGTTTTCCCCGGGATCGAATCCGGGGTGGTGCCGAGCACGCCCGGCACGCTCATGAGCGGAAGCCAGCGGGTGAAGGCCGCTTCGTCCTTGAGCTTGATCGGCGGGGCGGCGACATCGACCCCTTTCAGCGTGCGCAAGAGCGGGACGAAGCTCTCCTGAGTCACCAGCGTCACGCGGGTTCCCTGCTCGGCCAGGGCGGCGGCGAAGTGGGCGAATTGGATGGTGTCGCCGAGGTCCTGCTCGCCGACCAGCAGCAGGAGATTGCGCGCGAGCGGCTCGCCGGCCCAGCGGCGGATGGATTTGGGGACGAGGACGAGCGACTGCATCAAGTCGCGGCGGTCGTAGTTCAACCAGCCTTCGCGCCATTCGCCCTGCAGCAACTGCAACAACGCGAGGTCGAAGGCGAAGTCGTCGCTCGAAGGCGCCAGCGCAAGCGCGCGTTCGCGATCGGCGCGGGCCTCGGTGAGCCGGCCGAGCGACGAATAGACCCAGCTGCGCGCCGCATAGGCTTGCGCCAGCGCCGGGTCGAGCTTAAGCGCGCGCTCGATGCTCGCGAGCGCCTCGTCATGGCGATCGAGGCCGTGCAGGATGAGGCCGCGATTGCTATAAGCCGCGGCGAAGGACGAATCGAGCGCCAAGGCGCGATCGAGGCAGTCAAGCGCCTCCGCGTGCCGCCTCAGGTCGTGCAGCAGCAGTCCGCGGTCGGAATGGAACTCGGCCACGTCGCCGCGGAGCGCGATGGCCGCGTCGAAGCTCGCGAGCGCCTGGTCGAGGCGTGAGAGCCGGTGCAGGGTCTTGGCGCGATTGGCGTAAGCTTCGGCGAGCGCGGGCGCGGCCGAAATCGCACGATCGAAGCTCGCAAGCGCTTCCTCGTATTGCCTGGTTTCGTGCAGCGCGACGCCGCGATTGCACCAGGCGTCGGCGAGATCGGATTTGACGGCGAGCGCGCGGTCGTAGTGCTTCACCGCCTCGGCGAAGCGGCCGAGCGCAGAAAGCGCGTCGGCCTTGTTGGCGAGCGCGTCGGCGAAATCGGGATCGGCGGCGACGGCGCGATCGAATGAGCCGAGCGCCTCCATGGGGCGCCCGAGGCGGTCGAGCGCCATGCCGAGAAGATTATGGGCGGCGGCGTGATCGGGCGCGATTTTGATCAGCTTGCGGGCGAACTCGGCGCCCTCGGCGAGCCGGCCTTGCTGGCACAAAGCCCGCCCCAGGCGAAACAGCGCATCGACATTCTCCGGCTCGGCCGCGAGCACCTCGGCATAGCGGGCGGCGGCCTCGGTGAGCGCGCCGCGCTCGTGCAGTTCGATGGCTTCCAGCAAAGCGGAGGAGGGCTTCATGCGAGGTTCAAACCATGCACGAGGGGCCTATGGCAACAGCCGGAACGGCCGTTCCGCGCGAGCGTGCGGCCGTGCTATGGGATTTGGACGATTCCGGCGGGGCGGCCATGAAGGCGATCCACGACAAGCTGAAAGCGCGGCGGGCCGAGTCTCGATTGGGCGGCGGCGAGGCCCGCATCGAGGCCCAGCATAAGCGCGGCAAGCTCACCGCGCGCGAGCGCGTCGATCTTCTGATGGACAAGGAGAGCTTCGAGGAATTCGACGCCTTCGTCGAACACCGCGCCACCGACTTCGGCATGGACAAGACCAAAATCCCCGGCGACGGCGTCGTCACCGGCTGGGGCACGGTCAACGGCCGGCAGGTGTTCGTGTTCGCCAAGGACTTCACCGTGTTCGGCGGCTCGCTGTCGGAGACGCACGCGCAGAAGATCATGAAAATCCAGGACATGGCGCTGAAGACGCGCGCGCCGATCGTCGGCCTGTTCGACGCCGGCGGCGCGCGCATTCAAGAAGGCGTCGCCGCGCTCGGCGGCTATGGCGAGGTGTTCAAGCGCAACGTGGTGGCCTCGGGCGTGATCCCGCAGATTTCCGTCATCATGGGCCCGTGCGCCGGCGGCGACGTCTATTCGCCGGCGATGACCGATTTCATCTTCATGGTGCGCGACACCAGCTACATGTTCGTCACCGGGCCGGACGTGGTGAAGACGGTCACCAACGAGGTGGTCACCGCCGAGGAGCTGGGCGGCGCCTCCGTGCACACCACCAAATCGGGCGTCGCCGACGGCGCCTTCGAGAACGACGTCGAGTGCCTGCTGCAGATGCGCCGGCTGATCGACTTTTTACCGGCGAACAACGAGGACG
>JAUSIF010000025.1 GCA_030648135.1 Xanthobacteraceae bacterium | reverse complement strand
TTCGTCACCTACGGCACGGCGCTCCACGCGCTGCAGGACCGCGCGCATCTCGAAAAAGGCGAGACCCTCGCCGTGCTCGGCGCGGCCGGCGGGGTGGGACTTGCCGCGGTCGAGATCGGCAAACTCTTGGGCGCGCGGGTCATCGCCTGCGCGTCGTCTTCCGACAAGCTCGCCTTCGCGCGCGCCCACGGCGCCGACGAGACGATCGACTATACGCGTGAGGACCTGAAAGAGCGGCTGAGGGCCCTGACCGATGGCCGCGGTGTCGACGTGGCGTTCGACCCGGTCGGCGGCTCGCTCACCGAGCCCGCCTTGCGCGCCACCGCCTGGCAGGGACGCTATCTCGTCGTCGGCTTCGCCGCCGGCGAGATCCCGAAGATCCCACTCAATCATGTGCTGCTGAGAGGCTGTCAGATCGTCGGGATCTATTTTGGCGAGTTCGCCCGCCGCGACCCCGGCGGCCTCCGCGCCCACATGCAGACGATCATTCAATGGGCGCTCGCAGGCCGTATCTCGGCCCATATCGACGCGGTCTATCCGTTGGAGCGCGCCGCCGAGGCACTCGAAGCGATCGCCCGCCGCCAGGTCAAGGGCAAGGTCGTGCTCAAGCCCTGATCAGGATTGTTCGTGCGGTGTGCCGACTTCCTCGAGCGCGCGGCGCGCGGCCGCGCGATGCTCGGGAAGAATGTGCGAGGCAACCAACTGGAGCGCGGCGGCGAGCACGGCCGCGTCGTCGGTATAGCCAAGACCGGGCAAGAAATCCGGGATCACGTCGGTTGGCAGCACGAAATAAACGAGCGCGGCCAAGAGCGCCGCCCGTACGCGTACCGGCGTTTGCCGGTCCAAGGCGCAGTAATAGGCGGTGATCGCGTCCTCGGCGAAGGGAATATACGCCACCGCGCGCCGGAGCTTGCGCCAGAAGCCGCGCGCGATGCTCATGGCATCGCTGGCCGTGGTATTCGAAAAACCGCTGGTGCTTCCGAATGCGAACATCATGACCTCCTGAACGCGATTCTATTCGGTCAAATGGCCATTTGAAGGCGCGCCCACAAGGGTCGATCAGGCACCGGCAAGCCGGTCCATGGCTTCCGCGAGCTTCACGTCAAGCTCGGTGAGACCGCCGGCATCATGGGTCGACAGTGTCACCTCGACGGTCTTGTAGACATTGAACCATTCGGGATGGTGGTCGAGCTTCTCCGCCACCAGCGCAGCGCGGGTCATGAATCCGAACGCCGCGTTGAAATCCTTGAATACGAATTTCTTGGTGATAGCGTCGCGCCCCTCGACCTCGCGCCAACCGGCGAGTTTTGCAAGTGCCTGCTTGCGCGCCTCGCTCGAAAGTTTTTTCCGCATCGGCGGCTCCTCCTTTGGCTCATCCATCGAGCGGATAGGCGGCCTCCACCACATAAGGCCCGCCACCGACCGAGGCTTTCGATGAAAACAGCACGAAGCGCGAGACCTGGAAAGACGGGCTCCGGTAGGGCCCGCGGCTCGAGAGATAATCGGCGACCCGGTGGGCCGAGACATCCCGGAGCCGCGCCAGCGTTACGTGTGGCGTGTATTTGCGCGGTTCGGGTGGGAGACCGATTCGTTGCAGCAAGCGATCATGCTCGGCCTGCAGCTCGATCAGCGCCGATTGTGGGCTCGCCGCGGCAAAAACCGCGCGCGGTTTGCGTCCGCCGAACTGGTCGAGGCCGTCGAGTGCGAACTCGAAAGCGCGGCGGCGGACCCGGCCGAGGATATGCATGATTTCATGCCCGATCGCGTCGTCGACATCGCCGATGAAGCGCAACGACAGATGATAGTTCTCCGGCTCGACCCAGCGCGCGCCGGGAATGCCGCCGCGCAAGGCGGATAGCCCGATTACGATCTCGGACGGAATCTCGATGCCGGTGAAGAGCCGCGGCATGGCGTCAGTTTTTCCGCTTGGTCTCGACGCGGCTGATCAATTTTTCGACTGGCGGCAATATGTGCTCGACGATGATATCGACGCCGGCCGGATTCGGGTGAAGCCCGTCGCGCTGGTTGAACCGGGAATCGCCGGCGATCCCGTCGAGGAAGAAGGGGTAGAGGATGAGGTCGTGCGTCTTGGCGAGATCGGGATAGATGCGGTCGAAAGCCGCCGCATATTCGGATCCGAGATTAGGTGGCGCGCGCATGCCGACGAGCAGCACCTCGATGTGCCGCTCCTTCAGGCGGCGAATCATCGCATCGAGCGCCAGGCGAGGGACGGCAGGAGAAATTCCGCGCAAGGCGTCGTTGGCGCCGAGCTCCAGGATCACGGCGTGAGTACCTTGGGGAATCGACCAGTCGAGACGGGCGAGACCGGCAGTGGTGGTATCGCCTGAGACGCCGGCATTCGCGATCCGGACGTCGTAGCCTTTGGCCTTCAGTGCCGCTTCGAGCTTGACCGGGAAGGCATCCTTTGCTTCGAGGCCGAGGCCCGCAATTAGGCTGTCGCCGAAAGCCACGATGCGGACGGGCTCGGCCGCGCTCGGCGCGACCAGAGCCGCACCGATCGCACACAATCCCGCGAGCAGTGCTAGGAGTGTGCCGCTTCGTCGCGACAACGCCCCATTTGTGACGGAGCCCGTTTTATCGTCGCCGCATCCCGAACGGACCCACGGCATGGATTCATCCTCGATCGAGCGCCGGCCCGAGCCCAACGCCATCCGCATCGACGGCGTCGATCTTTCGCTCGGCACGGGCGCCGCCCGGGTTCATATCCTCAAGGAGATATCGCTTCAAATCGAGCAAGGCGAAGCGATCGGTCTGGTGGGGCCGTCGGGATCGGGCAAATCGACGCTGTTGATGGTGATGGCCGGGCTCGAGCGGCCGAATGCAGGCCGCGTCCTCGTCGCCGGCGAGGATCTCGGCCGGCTCGACGAAGACGCGCTCGCCCGCTTTCGCGGCCGCGCTGTCGGAATCGTGTTCCAGTCCTTCCATCTGATCCCGACCATGACCGCGCTCGAAAACGTGGCGGTGCCGCTCGAGCTCGCCGGCCGTAGCGATGCGTTTTCCCGCGCCGGGCAAGAGCTCGAAAACATGGGTCTCGCCGACCGGCTCGGCCATTATCCGGCGCAACTCTCCGGCGGCGAGCAGCAGCGGGTAGCGCTCGCCCGCGCGCTCGCGCCCGATCCTGCGATCGTGCTCGCCGACGAGCCGACCGGCAATCTCGACGAGACCACCGGCAAGGAGATCATGGATTTGCTTTTCGCCAAACGGGCCGAGCGCGGCTCGACGCTCGTCATCGTGACCCATGATCCAGCTCTGGTGCGGCGCTGCGATCGCATCGTGCGCATGCATTCGGGCTGGGTCGAGGAAGCGCCCGCGCTACGGAACGCCAAGGCAAGTCCGGCATGACCATGCCCGTTCCCGCGCGCTCGTCTGCCGTCATGCGGCTGGCCGTGGCGCTTCGCCTCGCGCTGCGCGAGCTGCGCGGCGGCATGCGCGGCTTCGGTGTTTTTCTCACCTGCCTCGCCCTCGGAGTCGCCGCGATCGCGGGCGTGGGCTCGGTTGCCCGCGCGCTTTCGGACGGGCTCGCGCGCGAAGGCGGCGTCATCCTCGGCGGCGATGTCTCCTTCTCGCTCGTCCATCGCGAGACCCGCCCGGCAGAGCGTGCCTTTGTCGAAGAGAACGGCACGGTATCGAAAGTGGCGACCCTACGGGCGATGGCGCGGACGGCGGAAGGCGAGACCACGCTCGTGGAACTCAAAGCCGTCGATGCTCGCTATCCGCTCACGGGCGCGGTCAAGCTCGAACCGGAAGGGCCGCTCGAAGCGGCGCTGGCCCGGCGCGGCGATGCCTTCGGCGCGGTCGCCGATCCCGCGCTCTTGGTTCGGCTCGGGATCGTTCCCGGCGCTAGGATCACGCTCGGCGAGACGAAGCTCGAGATTTCCGCGACGCTCGCCGCCGAGCCCGACCGGCTCGCGGTCGGGGTGGGCTTCGGGCCGAGGCTGATCGTGTCGGAGGCGGCATTGCGCGCGACCGGGTTGCTGCAACCCGGCAGTCTGGTGCGCTGGATTTATCGGGTGCGGCTCGCCGATCCGAGCGACGCCTCGCTCGCCAAATTCATCGACGAGGCCCGCGTCCGCTTTCCCGAGGCCGGCTGGGAAGTGCGCACGCGCGGCGGCGCGACGCCGCGGCTGGAACGCAATGTTCGCCGGTTCGCCGAGTTCCTCACGCTCGTGGGGCTCACCGCTCTTCTGGTCGGCGGCGTCGGCGTGGCGAACGCGGTGAAATATTATCTCGAGCGCAAGCGCGAGGCCATCGCTACGCTCAAGGCGGTGGGCGCGACCGGCGGCATGATCTTCTCGATTTATCTTACGGAGATCGGACTGATCGCACTCTTGGGCATCGCCGTCGGGCTCCTGATCGGGCTATCGCTGCCGTTCCTGATCGCCTGGGGCTTCGGAAAACTCATCCCGATTCCGTTGGTGGCGGCGGTCCATGTCGATGTGCTGGCACTCGCGCTCGCCTATGGCCTGCTGGTCGCGCTCGCCTTCGCGCTATGGCCGCTCGGACGGGCGCACGACGTTCCGGTCTCGGCCTTGTTCCGGGATATGGTCGAGCCCGACCAGCGGCTGCCACGGCGGCGCTATATGGCGCTCGCCGTTCTCGCGGTCGCGCTACTCGCCGCGCTTGCGATCGGCACGGCTGAAATCCGGCGTATCGCGTTCATCTACGTCGCTTTGGCGGCGGCGGTCTTTATCGTGCTGCGTCTGCTCGCCTCCGGCTTGATGGCGGCGGCACGGCGGTTGCCGCGGCCGCGCTCGACCACGCTCAGGCTCGCGCTCGCCAATGTGCACCGGCCGGGCGCGCTTACGCCGACGGTTGTGCTCTCGCTGGGCTTGGGCCTGTCGCTACTGGTTGCGCTCGCGCTGATCGAGGGAAATCTCCACCGCCAGCTCACCTCGACGCTTCCAGAGCAGGCACCGAGCTTCTTCTTCCTTGATATTCCCTCGGCGGAGGCGGGTCGCTTCACCGCCTTCATCGCAGAGCGGGCGCCCGGCGCCCGGCTCGTCGAAGTTCCCATGTTGCGCGGCCGCATCGTGCAACTGAAGGGGATTGCGGCCGAGCAGGTAAAGCCCGATCCGGATGCCGCCTGGGTGTTACAGTCGGATCGCGGCATTACCTTTGCCGACGAGATTCCGCAGGGCTCGATGCTGGCGGAAGGAAACTGGTGGCCGAAAGGCTACGAAGGCCCGACGCTCGTCTCCTTCGAGAAGAAACTCGCCGAAGGGCTGGGCCTGAAGATCGGCGACACCATCGCCGTCAATGTGCTTGGGCGCACCGTCGAAGCGAAGATCGCCAATCTGCGCGTAGTCGAATGGGAAAGCCTGGGCATCAATTTCGTCATGCTGTTCTCGCCCAACGCGTTTCGTGACGCACCGCATACGCTGCTCGCTACGCTGACCTATCCCGATGGGGGGAGGCCTGAGACCGAACTCGCATTGCTCAAGGAAATCGCTGGCGCTTTCCCGGCGGTCAGCACCGTGCGGGTGAAGGAAGCACTCGAAGCGATTAATTCGCTGGTCTCCGATCTCGCGCTGGCGATGCGCGGAGCGAGCCTAGTCACGCTGTTCGCGAGCGTGCTCGTGCTCGCGGGCGCGCTCGCCGCCGGTCACCATGCCCGCGTCTATGACGCGGTGATCCTGAAGACGCTGGGAGCGACCCGGCGCCGGCTCGTACTCGCCTATGGGCTCGAATACACCATTCTCGGTCTGGTGACCGCGCTGGTCGCCACGGCAGCGGGAGGGGCGGCCGCGGCCTATGTGGTCGAGGAGGTTATGCACTTTCGATTCTCCTTCGACCCGGCCACGGCGGCGCTGGCGGTAGGGGTCGCGGTCGCGCTCACCGTCCTGTTCGGGCTCATCGGCACCTGGCGGGCGTTGGGGGAGAAACCCGCGCGGATATTGAGGAATCTCTGACCGGAACCATGGCCGGGAAGAAGGCGTTCACGCTTCACGGAACCTTGCAGTTTATTCACTTGCCGTCACAATTCGTGATCCCCATATTGGGGCCGAACTCACGACCGGCCCTATCTGCAAAGGGGGCTATGGTCAGGAGGGGAGAGAGAGGTCCCAAGATGTCCGACTACAACACCAATCCTGCTGGCCGTTACGGCTCTACCGTCGTCCGCGGCCGGGTCGCGGTGGACGCAGGCCTGCGGGCCTACATGCTGCGGGTCTACAATTACATGGCACTCGGCCTCGCCATTACCGGAGCCGCGGCGCTCGGCACCTTTATGATAGCCGTCGGCGTCGATCCGGCGACCAACAAGCGCGTGCTCACTTCGATCGGGCAACTCCTGTACGCCAGCCCGCTCAAGTGGGTGGTGATCTTCGCGCCGCTCGCGCTCGTGTTCTTCCTCAGCTTCCGCATCGAGCGGCTCAGCGTCGGCGCCGCGCAAGCGCTGTTCTGGATCTATGCCGCCCTCGTCGGCTTGTCGCTGTCAGTGATCTTCCTCGTCTTCACGGGGCAGAGCATCGTTCGCGTCTTCTTCATCACAGCCGCCGCCTTCGGCGGCTTGAGCCTCTACGGCTACACCACCCAACGCGACCTGTCGGGATTCGGCTCGTTCCTGATCATGGGGCTGATCGGCGTCATCATCGCTTCGCTGGTGAACATCTTCCTCGCCTCGACGATGCTGCAGTGGATCATCTCGGTGGTGGGCGTACTGGTGTTCTCCGGCCTCACCGCCTGGGATACGCAGCGCATCAAGGAGATGTATGTCGAGAGCGATGGTACGCTGGTGGCGGGCCGCAAGGCCGTCATGGGCGCGCTTTCGCTCTATCTCGACTTCCTCAACCTCTTCATGATGCTGTTACAGCTGTTCGGACAGCGCGACAGTAACTAGCATCGCCGCTCAAACGATAAGGCCCCGGCTCGAAGCCGGGGCCTTTGTTTTGGAGCGTCAACATCGTCAGTTGACGACGCGCAGGTCTGGCTCGATCGCCCGCAACACGCGCTCGAGGTCGTGCCCGCGTTTTAAGACTCGGCCCGAGGCCGCCACCACCGCATAGGCGCCCTGGCGGCGGGCGAGGTTCAAATCTTTCTCGATGCGATAGAGCGGCAATTCGGCAGCACGGCGGAATATCGAGAATACGGCGCGATCCCTCAGGAATGCGATGGCGTAGTCGCGCCATTCGCCGGCGGCGACCTTGCGGCCATAGAGGTCGAGAATCCGGTCGAGTTCGCGCCGCTCGAAAGTCACCCGGACCCGGAAGCCGGGGGGCTGAAGGCGCCGATGACATCTTCCACCCCCCGGAAAAACTATCGGCTCGAGTTCGCTCAATCGCGCCTCCTTGATTCGTGCGTGATCCTCATTTCAGCATTCATGATCGCGCCGCCGTCGCCGCCGGGCAAGCCCCGTAAACTCCCATGAATGCTGAGTCTGCAGCATCACGGGTTTGTTAAGAAAATCATAATGTCGCCTAATTTTGGCCCCGGCCATGCCAAAGCACAGGGCGATGTTTCCGATACGTAGCCTCCGGGTCGGTCAGCGCGAAGCACCGGTTTTTCCCAGCCCCCCAGCCCCCCGGGCGTCCGCCGGCCGACCCTACAATTCCGCGTACGGTTCAATCCCCCAACGCTCTTCGGGCCGGTCAAGCACCGGCCCGATTTTTTTGAATCCGTCCGGAATGCGCGGGTCAGCGCAAGGCGAGCATGGCGGCGCCGCAGATCGGTCCCGGCTCTTCGACCGATCCCGCCTCCTGGATGAGGACCACGGCCGCGTCGGCACCCGTGCCGGCTAGCTCGGCAATCGCCAGCGAGGTCCGCACCGGCTTGCCGGTCCATTCGCCGATTCGGGTCCAGCTACGCACCACGTTGTGATAAGTGATGGTCTTGCCACGATTCTCGCCACGCGCGATCGTGACCGGCGTCGCCTGCGTGATACCCAGCACCCAGACCGATGCCGGAGTGCCTGCACCGGTGCCGGCCCCGATTTCGACCTCGATGCTGGTGTCGCTGCGCTTGAGCGAAACAGGAACCGCGAGCCTGCTCTTGACTTCGGCTCCGGCGGCCGCGCGCTCGATGGCATTACGGTCACTGCCGATCGTCTGTGCCACGCCGTTGATCACGACCTGCGGCGTATAGACCTGCCGATCACCGCGAAT
>JAUSIF010000020.1 GCA_030648135.1 Xanthobacteraceae bacterium | reverse complement strand
CCCGGTCGGACGCTCATTGTCGTCATCATCAATGCGTTCATGGGTCTGCCGCCGGTCGTGGTGGGGCTCGCGGTCTTCCTTCTGCTGTCCCGCTCGGGACCGCTCGGGTTTCTCGGCATTCTGTTCACACCAAAAGCGATGATCATCGCGCAGGGGCTGTTGGTGATACCGATCATCGCGGCGCTCGCGCGCCAGACGATCGAGGATCTCTGGGTCGAGTACCGCGACGAGCTGACCGCCATGCGCGTCGGTCCTATTCGCCGCGTGACAACGCTTCTCTGGGACGCGCGCTTCAGCCTCGTCACCACGCTGCTGGCCGGCTTCGGCCGCGCGGCGGCGGAAGTCGGCACGGTGATGATCGTCGGCGGCAATATCGACGGCTTCACCCGAACCATGACCACGGCCATCGCGCTCGAGACATCGAAGGGCGATCTCCCGCTCGCCATGGGGCTCGGGCTGGTGCTGATCACGATCATCATGATGATCAACGCGCTGGCTTGGGGCGTCCGGCGCATCGGCGAGCTCCATGCGGGATGAAGTGATGCGCGCTCCGGTCAGCAATCTTCCGATCGTTTTCGAGAACGCCGCGGTCCATGCGGGAGCCGTGGCGATCCTCGATCAAATCTCGCTCAGAATTGCACCGGGTGCGCCCACAGTGCTGATCGGTCCGAACGGCTCGGGCAAGACCACCTTGATCCGCCTCGGAATGGGTCTCCTTACACCGACTTCAGGCCAAGTCACTTGGAGCGGGCGCATCGAGGCCTCTAGCGAACGGCGCGCCATGGTCTTTCAACGTCCCATCATGTTGCGCCGCCGGGTGAGCGGGAACATCGCCTATGCGCTTGCGGCAGCGGGCATTGAGCGTCGCAAACGCTCGGAGCGCGTCACGAATCTTCTCCGACGGGTCGGGCTTGAGAATCTCACCGATCGCCCGGCGCGCCGCCTTTCGGGCGGCGAGCAACAACGGCTTGCGCTCGCACGCGCGCTAGCGCGCGATCCTGAGATTCTGTTTCTCGACGAGCCCACGGCGAGCCTCGATCCGGCCTCGACCAAGGCGGTCGAGGATATCGTCCGGTTGGTAGCCGCGTCCGGCGTCAAGATCGTGATGGCGACGCACGACCTCGGCCAGGCGCGCCGTCTCGCCGGCGATGTCGTGTTTCTGGTGCGCGGCCGCGTTGTCGAGCATGCGCCGACCGCTCGCTTCTTTACCTCACCCACAACACCCGAGGCCGCCACATTCGTGCGCGGCGACCTCGTGATCTGACGTTCAACAAAAAAGGGATGATCATCATGTTGAATCGACGTCTTGTCCTCGCCGCCGTTGTTTTCCTGACGATGGGATTTGGCGGATCGGCCCTTGCGCAGGAAAAATCGATCGTCATCTCCTCCACCACCTCGACGCAGGACTCCGGTCTCTTCGGCCACATCCTGCCGCTGTTCAAGGCCAAGACCGGCATCGGGGTGAAGGTCATTTCCCAGGGCACCGGTCAGGCGCTCGATACTGGCCGCCGTGGCGATGCCGACGTCGTGTTTGTCCACGCCAAAGCGCAAGAAGAAAAGTTCGTCGCTGACGGTTTCGGCGTGAAGCGTTTCGATGTGATGTACAACGACTTCGTCCTCATCGGGCCGAAGAGCGACCCGGCCGGCATCAAGGGGTCGAAGGACATTGTCGCGGCTCTCAAGACGATCCAGATCAAGGGTGCGCCGTTCGTCTCTCGCGGTGATAAATCCGGTACGCATAGCGCCGAGCTCAATCTGTGGAAGATCGCCGGCATCGATATCACAAAGGATAAAGGACCTTGGTATCGCGAGATCGGCCAAGGCATGGGTGCCGCCCTCAACGCTGCCTCGGCGATGGGGGGTTACGTACTTTCCGATCGCGGCACCTGGATCTCGTTCAAGAACCGCGGCAATCTCGACATCGCGGTCCAGGTCGACAATCGGCTGTTCAATCAGTACGGCATCATGCTGGTGAATCCTGCGAAGCATCCGCATGTGAAGAATGGACTCGGACAGGCTTTTATCGACTGGGTCATCTCGGCGGAAGGCCAGAAGGCGATCGCCGACTATAAGATCAATGGTCAGCAGTTGTTCTTCCCGAACGCGACGGCTCCGAAGAGCTCGTGACGAATGCGCATAATGGCAGCATGTTCTTGCACAGCATGGGGTCGTCGCGCCGATTCCAGCTCAGTGAGGAGAAGCACGATGAAAATCAGTGCACGTAACAAGTTGAAAGGCAAGATCATCGAAGTAAAGAAGGGCGCAACGACGGCGCACGTGAGGATCGATGTCGGCGGCCAGATGGTAACGGCGGCGGTTACCAATGAATCGGCGGAGGAACTAAAGCTCTCGGCCGGCCAGATGGCCTACGCGGTCATTAAAGCGAGCGACGTGATGATCGGTGTCGATTGACATGCGAGATTGACGCAAAAGAATATGGACGAATCCAACCGGCAGTTCGTAAATTGACGGCACAACAGCCTGTCATTTTGAGACTAAGTATTCTCGAAAATTACCTTCAACACGACAGCTGGCTGAGATGGAATTAATCTGCAGCGTGCCTGTATCGTCGCAATTACATGATTGATCCTGCCCGAATTCAATCACCGTCCCGACAGGACAAAATAGTGATGTATTAAGATAATTCTTTCATGATATGAAAATGACGTTTACTGGCTCACAATATCCTTGACTAGGCTGTCTCCCCCCCGCATTTCCTTCGGAAAGAACAGATAGGAAGAGTGAAACGCCGTGACGGAAACCGCCGATACCACCCGTTCGGGGTTCGGTTTGGTCGGTCCACTACCGCGTGTTCCTAGATGCAACGGGCGCAGCCGCATTCAATCGGGCGATCGGGCGCCCACGACCATGCGAGCGACCGAAGCACATCTCGCTCGAATGCCCGATGAAGTCGTGGCGGCCGTACGCGCACTTTCTGCCGAGCTTGGCGAGCCTGACTCCGGACCAGCCATGAGTGATCGGCTACAAGCAGTAGCCAACTAGAATCGAACGACGATTCGAAATCGAAGGAACTACTTCGAATTAATTTTGGGAGAAATTGGATGTATGCGCCGAAGGGGGTGAAGACGAGTTCGGACTTCCCGATCCCCGACAAGATGAAGGCCTGGGTGCTCGGCGAGCCCGGTCAACTCTCGCTGAAAGACAAGCCGGTGCCGGTGCCGAAGCGGGCCGAGGTGCTGGTGCGTATCGACGCGGTCGCGATCTGCGCCACCGATCTCGAGATCATCTATCACGGCCCTCCGGCGTCGATCCAAGGCGGCTTGCCGTTCAACAAGAACTTCACGCCTGGTCACGAATATATGGGCACTGTGGCGGCGCTTGGTCCCGGCGTAGACGAATACAGGATCGGCCAGCGCGTCACCGTCGAAATCCATGCCGGCTGCGGCCAGTGCAAGCGCTGCCGTGAGGGCATGTACACCTCCTGTCACAACTACGGCCTCAATTACGGTGACGTCGACAAGGGCCACCGCGCCAACGGCTTCACCACCGACGGCGGCTTCTGCGAATACCAGGTCAACAACATCAACACGCTGGTTGCGATCCCTGATGAGATGTCGGACGAGGAAGCTACGCTGGTTGTCACCGCCGGAACAGCAATGTACGGCCTCACCGAACTCGGCGGTCTCATCGCCGGCGAGAGCGTGGTGGTAACGGGGCCCGGCCCAATCGGGCTGCTCGGCGTCGCTGTCGCCAAGGCGCTAGGCGCCCAACCAGTGATCCTCACCGGCACGCGCGACAACCGTCTCAAAATCGGCCTCGAGCTCGGTGCCGATTACGTCGTGAACGTGCAGAATGAAGACCCGGTCGAAGCAGTGCGCCGGCTCAATGGCGGCAAGGGCGTCGATTACGTGGTCGAATGTTCAGGCGCGCCGAACGCCGTCAACGAGGCGGCGAAGATGGTGAGTCGCGGCGGCAAGATTTGTCTCGCCGCGTTCCCGCGCGAGGCAGTTCCGGTCGATATCGCCCATATCGTGCGCAACAATATCTATCTTTTTGGCATCCGCGGCGAAGGAAAGAGTGCCACCCATCGCGCCGAAGCTTTCATGTCGCAGAAGCGTTTCGATGCGACCAAGATCCATACCCACACTTTCCCGCTCGAGGATCTGCCAACGGCGATCCGCTACGCCAAGGACCGGGTCGAGGATGCGATCAAGGTGGTGGTGAAGGCGAAAGGCGTTTCGGCCACCCACAAGGTGGCGGCCGAATGATTGATCACTCCGTCGGCCTCGAGCACGGGCTCACCAATTACGGCGATCGGGATTTTTCCCTCTATCTCAGGCGCTCGTTTGCCCGCTCGATGGGCTATTCGGCGGAAATGTTGGCGAAACCGGTTGTCGGTATCGCCTATACGCCGAGCGGCTTCAACAATTGCCATCGGCATTTTCCCGAATTGTTGGAGGCGGTGAAGCGCGGCGTGCTCGCCGCGGGCGGGCTGCCGATCGAATTCCCGACCACGTCCCTGGGCGAGGTGTTCCTCAGCCCGACCTCGATGATGTTCCGCAACCTGATGGCGATGGACGTGGAGGAGATGGTCCGCGCCCAGCCGATGGATGCGGTGGTGCTGGTCGGCGGTTGCGACAAGACCGTGCCGGCGCAACTGATGGGGGCGGCGAGCGCCGACGTACCCGCGGTGCAGCTGCTCGCGGGGCCGATGA
>JAUSIF010000019.1 GCA_030648135.1 Xanthobacteraceae bacterium | reverse complement strand
CGCCCGCCGACGAACCCTTGATCCCGCACCTGGTGGAACTTCTTTCTGCGCCCGGCACATGATGGGCGAGGAGCAAACGATGCAGCCAACGGCCACGCGCCTCCGGATCGGTGTAGAACGGTTTCTCCGCGATGAGCGGGGAACCACGGCAATCGAATATGCGCTGCTCGCCTCCGGCATCGCCGTTGCCATCGCCTCGGTCGTCGTGACGGTCGGCTCCAACCTGCGCGACAATCTCTACCAGAAGATTCTGGACGCCTATCCCAGTTGAGCATTCAGTTGTTGCGCGGGCCGGCCTTCTCGCCGGCGGAACGCTCGCGCGTACCGAGCGCGTCGGCGAGCCGCATCTTCGCCGAGCCGGGCTTGAGCGGTTTCTGCTGGCTCGCGTGCGGGGCCCAGCCCGAAATCCACAGCACGTCGAAGGTGGCGCGCAAACGCCCGTCCGGGTCGGCGAAACGCTCGGCATAGAGCGCCGCGGCGCGGGCAAGCGTCGCGCGCAGAAGCGGCGTGCGACGGCGCTCGATCAGCGCATTGGTCGCCCCCATGCGGCGCAGATCGCGGAGGAGATCGATCATACTCGCATAGCGCACGGTCAGGCGGTCGACATCGGTAACCGGCAAGGCGAAGCCCGCGCGCTGCAGGAGCGAGCCGAGCGCGCGCACCTCGACGAAGGGGGCGACGCGCGGCGAGGCTCCGCCCTCGATCTCGTCCTCGGCGAGGGCAAGGCATTGCCGGAGCTCGGTCAGCGTGTCGCCTCCCGGAAGCGCCGCGAGCAGGAGGCCGTCGGGCTTCAGCGCCCGGCAGATCTGCGCGAGCGTGCCGGGGAGGTCGTTCACCCATTGCAACGAAAGCGCCGATACGACGAGATCGAAGGTCTCATTGGCGAACGGCAGCGCCTCCTCGTCGGCGGCGACGCGGGGGCCGGCTGCGGCATCGCGCAAGTCCGCGAACGGCTCGCAGGCGATGAGCGTTTCGATCTGTCCGCGGCCGGCGAGCGCTCGCCGCAAGCTCTCTCCCGGCGTCCCGAGATCGAGCGCGAGCGCGAAACGCCGGGTCACCGTTTGCAGCCGCTCGGTGAGATCCTGTGCGATCCGGTCGAGCAGGAATGTCTCCGCCCCCCGTGCGACGGCACGCAGCCTGCGCGCGCGCAGCAGCGCGCGGTCGAACAGGCGGGGAGGGGCGGTCATGACCGGTTCTGCTCGTCTGATTTCAAGAACGTGGCATTGCCGACGCTCCGGCGCTAGCCTCGCCTCATGATCTCGGCCGAGGCTGTCCATGAGCCTTCCCGCATCGCCCGGTTCCTCGCCGGCACGGCGCGCGTGTTGGTCGACGTCGTTCTGCCGCCGACCTGTCTTGCCTGCCGCAAGCCAGTGGGTGCCGCGGGCGGGCTTTGTCCCGCTTGCTGGGCGCAGATGGGCTTCATCGCGCGGCCGTTCTGCGAGCGCCTCGGCACGCCATTTCCGCACGATCCGGGTGGGCCGTTGCTTTCCCTCGCCGCGTTCGCCGATCCGCCGGCCTATGAACGTGCCCGCGCCGTGGCGCGTTACAGCGACGTGGCGCGCGATCTGGTACAGCTCTTGAAATACGGCGACCGGCTCGACCTCGCCCGGCCGCTCGGACGCTGGATGGCGCGGGCAGGCGCCGAGCTTCTCGCCGACGCTGACGGTCTCGTTCCGGTCCCGCTGCATTGGACCAGGCTGTGGCAACGGCGTTTCAATCAGTCGGCCGCGCTTGCCCACGCCATTTCAGCGATCGCCGGCGTTTGCGTCGCCGATCACGTGCTCACCCGCGTGCGGGCGACACCGCCTCAGGTCGGAATGGGGCGGGCCGAGCGCGCGCGCAATGTTGAGGGCGCCTTCCGCGTACCGAAACAGGCCCGCATCGACGTCAAGGGACGCCGGTTCATCGTCGTCGACGACGTGTTGACCTCGGGTGCCACGGCGGACGCCTGCGCGCGGGCGCTGCGCCGCGCCGGTGCCGCAAACGTCGACGTGCTCGTGCTGGCGCGGGTTGTGGATCACGCATGAAGCGCCATATCATGCAGAGATCCGGCAAAAGGAGCATTCGTTGAGCGAACCCAAATCCTTTCGTGCCGCACTGGTGCAATTGCGCGCCGGCCGCAATGTGGTCGCCAATATCGACGCGGCGGCGAAGCTTGTGCGCGAGGCGAAGGTGCGCGGCGCCGATTACGTGCAGACTCCGGAGCAGACCTCGCTCATGGAGATCGACCGCAAGACTCTGTTCGCTCATATCGTCGAGGAGGAGCACGACCCGGCACTCGTCGCCTTTCAGGAACTCGCGCGCGAGCTAAAGCTGCATCTCCACATCGGCTCGCTGGCGGTGAAGGTTTCGCCCGAGAAGGCGGCGAACCGCGCGTTCCTGATCGATCCCGCCGGCGAGATCATCGCCCGCTACGACAAGATCCATCTGTTCGACGTGAATCTTCCGAGCGGAGAGAGTTATCGCGAATCGAATACCTATCGTCCGGGCGAGACGGCGATCGTCGCCCAAATGCCGTGGGGCCGGATCGGGCTCACGGTCTGCTACGACCTGCGCTTTCCGGCGCTCTATCGGGCGCTGGTGGAAGCGGGTGCGCTCGTCCTCACCGTGCCCTCGGCCTTCACCAAACAGACCGGCGAGGCGCATTGGCATTTGCTGTTGCGCGCGCGCGCGATCGAAACGGGCTGTTTTGTCCTTGCCGCCGCCCAGGGCGGCAAGCATGAGAACGGCCGCGAAACCTTCGGCCACAGCCTGATCGTCGATCCCTGGGGTCGCATCCTGGCCGAGGGCGGCATCGACCCCGGCCTGATCATGGCCGAGATCGATCTCGGCCTCGTCACCGAAGCGCGCGGCCGCATTCCCGCGCTCGACCATGGGCGACGATTCGAGGTGGCGGCGCTGCCCGCGGACGGCGGCCGTCTCCAGTTGGTGGGCAAAGCGTCATGATCCGCTACTCGCTCGCCTGCGAGGCTGGGCACGGCTTCGACAGCTGGTTCCGCTCGTCCGCGGACTACGATGAGCAGCGCGCGCAAGCGCTCATCGCCTGTCCGGTTTGCGCATCGACCGCGATCGAGAAGCGGATCATGGCGCCCTCGCTTGCTCGCGCCGACAAAGAGTCCGTGCACGAGGACAAGACGCCGGTCGCGATGATGTCGCCGGAGGAGAAGGAGTTCCGGAAGAAGCTCCGCGAATTGCGCGAGCACGTGACCAAGAACGCCGATTATGTCGGCGATCGGTTCCCCCAACTCGCGCGCCAGATGCACGAAGAGGAGATCGAGAAACGCTCGATCTACGGCGAGGCAAAGCCCGCGGAGGTGCGCGCGCTCCTGGAGGAGGGCGTCGAGGTGCAGCCGCTGCCGATTCTGCCCGAGGAGCGGAACTGACCATTCCTCGCCGCGGTCAATGCACCGCGAGCAAGAGCGCCACGCCCATCACCACCAGCACGATGCCGATCGCTTCGCGCGCGGAGACCGGCTGGCGGAACAGGAAGCTCGAAATCGCCTGTGCGAACAGAACCTCGACCAGGGCGAGCGTGCGCACGCTCGCTGCGGTCGCGAGCGCGAAGGCGAGAAACCAGAATTGCGAAGCGAACGCGCCCATGAAGCCCGCGAACAGCGACGGCCGCCAGGCGCGAAAGATGGCGCCGAGCACTTGCGGGTCGCGCAGCCAGAGATAGAGCGAGAGCAGGACCGCCTGCAGGGCGAGGCTGATCGTGAGCGTGAAGGTCGCGGCCATGACGTAACTCGGCAGGCCAAGGCTCAGGATGGCGCCGCGATAGCCGATCGCCGACAGCCCGAACAGCGCGCCTGCGCCGAGGCCAAGGAGAGTGGCCTTGGGGCCGCCCGCCAGCGCACCGGGCCGGAGCGACATCACGATGACGCCGCTGGTGGCGATCAGAATGGCGATCGCCATTGGCAAGGTCACCACATCGCCGAGCAAAACGAGCCCGAACAACGCGACCTGCACCGGCTCGGTCTTGATATAGGCGATGGTGACGACGAAGGAGCGGTCGTTCATCGCCGCCAACATCAGGGCGGTGGCGGCGATCTGGGCGAGCGCTCCGTCGATGATCCAGGGCACAAATGCGAGACCCGGCCGCGGCAGCGCCACGCCGGTTGCGGCAAATACGGCGGCCAGGAAGACGAGCGCGAACGGGAAACCGAACAGGAAGCGCACATGGGTCGCGCCGACGGTGCCGAGCCTCGCCGTCAGCTCGCGCTGCATGGCATTGCGCGCGGTCTGACTGGCGGCGGCGATGATCGTGAACAGCGCCCAGAGCCAGCCTTCCTGCACCATCGCGGGGATCCCGTGCATGCCCTGGGGAATGATCAGCGCGGCCGTTCGGCGGCGAGCATGTAGTTCACGTCCATGTCGTCCGCGCGCCGCCATTCGTCGGCGAGCGGATTGTAAATCACGCCGGCCTCATCGATGACACGGAGCCCGCCCGACTCCATCGCGGCTTCGAGCTCGTCGGGAGTGACGAACTTGTCCCAGCGGTGGGTGCCGCGTGGCAGCCAGCGCAGGATATATTCGGCGCCGACGATGGCGAGCGCGAAACTCTTGAGCGTCCGATTGAGCGTAGCCGTGATCATCAGCCCGCCTGGCTTTACCATCTCGGCGCAGCGGCGCATAAACAGACCTACGTCGGCGACATGCTCGACAACTTCCATGGCGAGCACGATCTCGAAACGTTCGCCCGCGTCGGCCAGCGCCTCGGCGGTCGTGGTCCGGTAATCGACCGCGATTCCGCTCTTTTCCGCATGGATGCGCGCGGCGGCGATATTCGCCTCGGCGGGGTCGATGCCGACGACCGACGCGCCGAGGCGTGCGAGCGGCTCGGAGAGAATCCCCCCGCCGCAGCCGACATCGAGAATGCGGAGGCCTTTCAGGCAGTCGAGCGCTTTCCCGTCGCGGGCGAACTGCGCGCAGGCCCGGTCGCGGATATAGCCGAGCCGCAGCGGATTGAGCTTGTGCAGCGGCCGCATCCGGCCGCGCGGGTTCCACCAGTCCTCGGCCATGGCGGCGAAACGGGCGACCTCGTCCGCGTCGACCGTCGAATACGCTTTGCCCCCGGCTTCAGCCATGCATGTCTTCCTGCTGTCCCGCCGTTGCGGGGCGCGGCCACGGCTTGTATCTATACGCGCCTTTCATGCGCGGGAGGAAGAAGCCCGCCGCGTCCCCACCACTAGGAACCGCCGCCGCCATGGCCCGGCTCGTCATGAAGTTCGGCGGCAGCTCGGTCGCCGATCTCGACCATATCCGCAACGTCGCGCGCCATGTCGAGCGCGAGGTCAAGGCCGGCCATGAGGTCGCGGTGGTGGTCTCGGCCATGGCGGGCACCACCAACCGGTTGGTCGAATGGTGCCGGCAGGCGGCGGCTCTTCACGACGCGCGCGAATACGATGCGGTGGTCGCCTCGGGCGAGCAGGTGACCTCGGGTCTGTTGGCGATCGTGCTGGAGGACATGGGGGTGAGCGCGCGTTCCTGGCAGGGCTGGCAATTGCCGATTGTCACGGACAATGTCCACGGCGCCGCGCGCATCCTCGAGGTCAACGGCGCGGAACTCATCAAGCGTTTCAAGGAGCGCAATCGCGAGGTTGCGGTGATCTCCGGCTTCCAGGGCATCCACAAGGAGACCGGCCGCATCACCACGCTGGGCCGCGGCGGCTCCGACACCAGCGCGGTCGCGGTCGCGGCGGCGATCCATGCCGAACGCTGCGACATCTATACCGACGTGGACGGGGTCTATACGACTGATCCGGACATCGAGGAGAGGGCAAGGCGCCTGGACAAGATCGCCTACGAGGAAATGCTGGAGATGGCCTCGTTAGGCGCCAAGGTCCTGCAGGTGCGCTCGGTCGAGCTTGCCATGCAGCGCCGGGTGCGCATCTTCGTGCGTTCGAGCTTCGATCGGCCCGAAGATATCGATCCCCATGGCGTTCCGCCCGGGACGCTGATCTGCGACGAGGAGGAGATCGTGGAAAACCAAGTCGTCACAGGCATCGCCTTCTCCAAGGACGAGGCGCAAATCTCGATCCGGCGGCTGGCGGACAAGCCCGGCGTCGCCGCCGCCTTGTTCGGGCCGCTCGCCGACGCCCACATTAATGTCGATATGATCGTCCAGAACATATCGGCGGACGGGCTTACCGACATCACCTTCACCGTGCCCATCGTCGACTGCGAGCGGGCCAAGGATGTGCTCAAGAAGGTCAAGGCCAAGGTCGGTTTTTCCGCGATCGAGGGTGCCGCCGATGTGGTCAAGGTCTCGATCATCGGCGTCGGCATGCGCAGTCACGCGGGCGTCGCCGCCACCGCCTTCAAGGCGTTGGCCGAGCGCGGCATCAATATCCGCGCCATCTCGACCTCCGAGATCAAGATCTCGATCCTGATCGATGCCGCCTTTACCGAGCTTGCGGTACGGACTTTGCATTCGGTATATGGGCTGGACAGGTGACGGCATTGCTTACCGGCTCGACGCGTAAGAAATCGGCACGCGGGCACCGCCTCTAGCGAAGGCGCGGGCTCGGCTCCCGCGCGAGGTATTCTTCAGATCAAGCGGGCGGCGCGGCGCCCGGAAAGGAACCTGGCCCATGGCCCTTCGCGGCGCACTGGGTGGTCCGCGCGTACTCTTGAGGCGGCTTCGCGAGGTCATGGCGGAGCCGGTCAGCGCGCAGGAGCGTCTCGACAAGATCGTCGTCCTGATCGCCGCCAACATGGTGGCGGAGGTCTGCTCGGTCTATGTGCTCAGGGTCGACGGCAGCCTCGAACTCTATGCCACCGAAGGTTTGAGCCGCACCGCCGTCCATATGACCGTGCTGCGCGCGGGCGAAGGCCTCGTGGGTCTCGTCGCCGGCGAGGCGCAGCCGCTCAATCTCCCTAACGCCCAGGCGCATCCGGCCTTCTCCTACAAGCCGGAGACCGGCGAGGAGATCTACCACTCCTTCCTCGGCGTGCCGATTTTGCGGGCGGGCAACACGCTCGGTGTGCTCGTCGTCCAGAATCGGGCGCACCGCACCTATAGCGAGGAGGAAGAGGAGGCGCTGCAGACGACGGCGATGGTGCTCGCGGAAATGATCGCCTCGGGCGAGTTGCTCGCGCTCGCCAAGCCCGGGGCGGAGCCCGCGATCCGCCGGCCGCATCACGTGCAAGGCTTGGCCCTCGCCGAAGGCATCGGTCTCGGCCGCGTGGTGCTGCACGAGCCGCGGGTTTTCGTAAAAAACTTCATCGCCGATGACGTGCAGAAGGAACTCTCCCGCCTCGATCAGTCGATCGACACACTGCGCGCCTCGATCGACGTTATGCTCGAGGCGGAAGGCATGGCGCGGGTCGGCGAGCATCGCGACGTGCTTGAGGCTTATCGCATGTTCGCCCATGACCGCGGCTGGCTGCACAAGCTGCGCGAAGCAGTGATGACGGGGCTCACCGCCGAGGCCGCGGTCGAGCGCGTCCAATCCGACACCCGCGCGCGCATGATGCGCCAGGTCGATCCCTATTTGCGCGAGCGGCTGCACGATCTCGACGATCTCGCCAACCGCCTGCTGGGCGAGCTGTTGGGGCCCGACCAGGGGCCGCGGCGCGGGGAATTGCCTGACAACGCCATCGTCGTCGCCCGCAACATGAGTCCGGCGGCGCTGTTGGACTTCGACCGGACGCGGCTGCGCGGGGTCGTGCTGGAGGAGGGCGCGGCCACCAGCCACGTGGCGATCGTCGCGCGCGCTCTCGGCGTCGCCACCGTCGGGCAGATCGCGAACGCTACCGGCCTGGTCGATCCGGGCGATGCCATCATCGTCGATGGCGACGCGGGCGAAGTGCACGTCCGGCCGCCGGCGGATCTTGAATCCGCCTATGCGGAAAAAGTGCGCCTGCGCGCACGCCGCCAGGCGCAATATGCGGCGCTGCGCGAGCAGCCGGCGGTCAGCAAGGACGGCGAGCGGGTGAGCCTTCTGATCAATGCTGGCCTCCTGGTCGATCTCCCCCATATCGCCGAGACCGGGGCCGACGGCATCGGCCTGTTCCGGACCGAACTGCAGTTCATGGTGGCCGCGACTTTGCCCCGTACCGGCGAGCAGCTTCGCCTCTATCGCGCGGTGCTCGATGCCGCGGGCGAGAAGCCGGTCACCTTCCGCACCCTCGATGTGGGCGGCGACAAGGTGTTGCCCTATTTGCGCTCGGTCGAAGAGGAAAATCCCGCGCTCGGCTGGCGCGCGATAAGGCTCGGCCTCGACCGGCCGGGCCTTCTGCGCATGCAGCTCCGTGCGCTGTTGCATGCGGCGGCGGGAAGGGAGCTCAAGCTCATGTTTCCGTTGGTCGCGGCGGTCGAGGAATTCGATCGCTCGCGCGCGCTGGTCGAGCGCGAGCTCACGCATCTGCGCCGTCATGGGCATCCCCTGCCCGAGCGGGTGCAGATCGGCGCCATGCTCGAGGTGCCCTCGCTGTTGTTCGCGCTCGACGAGATCCTCGATCGGGTCGATTTCCTATCGGTCGGCTCGAACGACCTGGTGCAGTTCCTGTTTGCCGCCGACCGCGGCAACAGCCGGGTCTCCAGCCGTTTCGATCCGCTTTCGGCGCCGGTTATGCGCGCGCTGAAGGCGGTCGTCGATGCGGGCCGCACCCATGGCAAGCCGGTGGCGCTGTGCGGCGAGCTCGCTTCCCGTCCGCTCGAGGCCTTGGCGCTCATCGCCATCGGCTATCGCACGCTGTCCTTGTCGGCGGCCGCGATCGGTCCGGTCAAGGCGATGGTGCTCGGCCTCGATGTCGCCGCGGCGGCGAAAGTTCTTGGTCCGCTGCAGGGCGAGAAATCCAACGCGCGGCCGATCCGCGAGCGGCTTCGCGCCTTCGCGGAAGAAACCGGCGTTCCGGTCTGAGCCTATCCGATGTTGCCAGCCGCCAGATTAGACGCGCTCATTTCCCGCCAGGCCACGGTGGAGGCGGAGCTTTCCGCCAACCCGGGTCGTGATGCCCATGTGCGGCTCTCGCGCGAATATGCGGAGCTGCGACCGGTGGTCGAGGCCATCAATGCGCTGAGAAAATCCGAGGCCGATCTCACCGATGTCGAGGCGCTCATTGCCGATCGGGCGACCGATGCGGAGATGGCGCGGCTCGCCGGTGAAGAAAAAGCGCGGCTGGTCGAGAAAATCACCGAGCTGGAAAGCAAGCTCAGGCTCGCGCTCTTGCCCAAGGATTCCGCCGATGAGCGTGACACCGTTCTGGAGGTC
>JAUSIF010000017.1 GCA_030648135.1 Xanthobacteraceae bacterium | reverse complement strand
GATGTCCGATTGTGGCAAACGGCGATATGGCGCGACGATCTAATGAATGCCGCTTACTTTCCGGAAGCGGAAGCTCGGGCCACGGTCTGTCCAAGTGTCGGGTGTATCGATAAGATCGAACCATTCGTCGCGCAATCTGCTCCGAACAGCAGAGAAGCGATGAACCGGCATGCCGGATACCTCATCTAATCGCCCATGTTCCCGATCCCCAAAAGCGTGTTTCTTACCAGCGGCATCGGCGTCCACCGTCACCGCCTTACCTCCTTCGAGTTCGCGCTGCGCGCGGCCGATATCGAGCAGCAGAATCTGGTGTCGGTGTCCTCGATCCTGCCGCCGGGCTGCAGGTTGGTGCGACGCAAGACCGGCGTGAAGACGCTTACCCCCGGCGAGATCACCTTCTGCGTGATGGCCCGCACCGAGACCAACGAGCCGGGCCAGCGCATCCATGCCAGCATCGGCCTCGCGCGGCCCGCCGATCCGAAGATGTACGGTTATATTTCTGAGCACCACGGCTTCGGCATGACCAAGAGGCAGAGCGGCGAATACGCCGAGGATCTGGCCGCCACCATGCTTGCCTCCACGCTCGGCATCGACTTCGACCCCGACGCCGCCTGGAACGAGCGCAAGCAGGTCTACGAGACGAGCCGGCTCATCATCGACTCGCTCTCGATGACGGCGGCGGCAGAAGGCGACGACCGCGGCCTCTGGACCTGCGCGATCGCGGTGGCGGTGTTTCGGTTTGGGGATGGGGCAGTGTGAACTGCAACGCTAACCTTCACAGAGAGCGCCGACCCACCCGCTTTCAAAATCCTTGTCATTCAGACACGTTACTCCCGTCGTGATGACGCATCCGACCGTCCCAGTTCCTACGCTGGGGCCGGTCTTGGTCGCAGTCCGTCGATCAGCCGCAGAATTTCCCCAAACAATTTCCTCGGCGCGGCGACCTCGGCCATCTGGAAGATGACGTAGCGGCTATGGCGCACGATCTTGATAAGCATTTCCCCGCAGCTTCGTCAGCCAAGAATGTATGTCTGAAATTGGCACTAAGCGGACAATCAGCGACCTGAGACACTGCCCCAGCCGGGCGGCCGGGCTAAACCCCGATCTCTTTCGGCTCGAATTTGTAGCGCCGTCCGCAGAATTCGCAGGTGACGACGACGCGGCCGTCTTCGATCATGCCGGCGCGGTCGGCGGGGGTGAAGCTCTGCAACAGCGCCGAGACGCGCTCGCGCGAGCAGGTGCAATGCGCGGTCACCTGCTGGGAGCGAAACACCCGCACGCCGCGCTCGTTGAACAGCCGCCACAACAGCTGTTCGCTCGAAAGCGACGGATCGAGCAATTCGTGGTCCTGCACGGTCGCGACCAGCGACTGCGCCTCGACCCAGGCGTCGTCCTCGGCCAATTCATGGCGCGCGAAGCCCGCCGGCGCGTCGCCCGGATCGAGATCGGCGCGCGCGCCGCGCGCGGCCTCGCGCGGCAGGAACTGCACCAGCAGCCCGCCCGCGCGCCAGCTCGGTTTTTGGCCGCCGGCGTGCATCTCCTCGCCGACCGCGAGCCTGAGCCGCGACGGGATCTGCTCGGACTGGACGAAATAGCGGTGCGCCGCCGCCTGCAGCCCCTCGCCTTCCAGCGCCACCACGCCCTGATAGCGGTTTTGGTCGCCGCCGGGCTCGATGGTCATGGCGAGATGGCCGCGGCCCAAGAGCGCGCCGGCGTCGGGCCCGCCGCGCAGCGCCGCCGTGACCTTTTTTTCGTTGAAGCGGGCATAGCCGCGCACCCGGTCGGGCGCGGTGATGTCGACCACCATCATGTCCACCGGCCCGTCGCTCTGGGTCTGCAAAATGAAGCGGCCCATCTGCTTCAGGGTCGAGCCCAAGAGCACGGCCAAGGTCGTCGCCTGCGCCAGCAGGCGGGCCACCGGCGCCGGATAATCATGGTGCGCCAGCACCTCATCGAGCGCCGGGCCGAGCCGGACGATGCGCCCGCGCAGATCGAGCGGATCGACCTGGAAGGCCTGGACGCGGTCGTCCTCCGCCTCGGTGCGGGCAAGGCGCTGCGGAATCCTGACGTTCATGCCGCGCCCGCGTCGAGGCACCAGGCCAGAATGCCCTTCTGCGCATGCAGCCGGTTCTCGGCCTCGTCGAACACCACCGACTGCGGGCCGTCGATCACCTCGGCGGTCACTTCCTCGCCGCGATGGGCCGGCAGGCAATGCATGAAGATCGCGTCCGGCTTGGCGAGCTTCATCAGCGGGCGGTTGACCTGATAGGGCTTGAGCACGTTGTGGCGCTTCCTGCCGCTCTTGTCGCCCATGGAAACCCAGGTGTCGGTGACGACGCAATCGGCGTCCGCCACGGCTTCTTTCGGATCGCGGGTGAAGGTGATGGCGGCGGCCGAGCGCTTGGCCCAGTCGCGCAGCGCCGGGCTGGGCGCCAGCTGCTTGGGCGTGGCGACGTTCAAGGAAAATTCGAAGCGCGCGGCGGCATGCACCCACGACGTGAGCACGTTGTTGGCATCGCCGGTCCAGGCCACCGTCTTGCCGCGGATCAAGCCCTTCTTCTCCTCGAAGGTCATCACGTCGGCCATGACCTGACAGGGATGCGAAAGCCGGGTGAGCCCGTTGATCACCGGCACGGTGGCGTATTTGGCGAGCTCCAAGAGATCCTCGTGCGCGAGCGTGCGGATCATGATGCAATCGACATAGCGCGAGAGCACGCGCGCGGTGTCGGCGATGGTCTCGCCGCGGTTCAATTGCATTTCCTCGCCGGTGAGCGTGATGACGTTGCCGCCGAGATCGCGCATGGCGACATAGAAGGAGACCCGGGTGCGGGTGGAGGGCCGGTCGAAGATCATGGCAAGCGTCCGGCCGGCGAGCGGCTTGCGCGGTTCCGCCGAGCCATGGCCGCCCTTCTTGAGCGTGCGGGCAAGCTCGATCATGCGCCGCAATTCCCTGGAGGGGAGATCGGCGATATCGAGAAAATGCTTGATGCCGTTGGCGCTCATTCGGCGGCTCCGCGGGCTGCTACGGCGAGCGCCGTCTCCAGCTTCTTGCAGGCGGCGCTGAGCCGCGTGACCGCTTCGGCGATCTCCGCCTGGCCGGCGATCAGCGGCGGCAACAGGCGGACCACGTTGTCGCCGGCGGCCGCCGTGAGCAAACCCTGTTCGCGGGCGGCCGCGACCAGATCGCCGTTCGGGACCAGCGTGCGCAAACCGACGAGCAGGCCTTCGCCGCGCACTTCGGCGATCACCGCCGGATGGCTGTCCTTGATCTCGGCCAGGCGCTGCTTGAACAGCAGCCCGGTCTTTTTCACTTGGTCGAGGAAACCCTTGGCCAACACCACGTCGAGCACGGCGTGGGCGACCGACATGGCGAGCGGATTGCCGCCGAAGGTGGAGCCGTGCGTGCCGGCGGTCATGCCCTTGGCGGCTTCTTCGGTGGCGAGACAGGCGCCGATCGGAAAGCCGCCGCCGAGCCCCTTGGCGGTGGCGAGGATGTCGGGCGCGATCCCGCTCCATTCATGGGCGAAGAATTTTCCGGTACGGCCGATGCCGGTCTGCACCTCGTCGAGGACGAGCAGAAGTCCGCGCGCATCGCAAAGCTCGCGCAAGCCCTTGAGGAATCCCGCGGGCGGCACGCGCACGCCGCCTTCGCCCTCGATCGGCTCGACCAGGATCGCGCCGGTTTCGGGGCCGATCGCTTTTTTCGCCGCCGCAAGATCGCCGTAGGGCACTTGATCGAACCCCGCCAGCGGCGGGCCGAAGCCGTCGAGATATTTCTGGTTGCCGGCGGCGGCGAGCGTCGCCAGCGTGCGGCCATGGAAGGCGCCCTCGAAGGTCACCATGCGGAACTTTTCCGGATGGCCGGATGCCGCATGATATTTGCGCGCCATCTTGATCGCGCATTCCATCGCCTCGGCGCCGGAATTGG
>JAUSIF010000010.1 GCA_030648135.1 Xanthobacteraceae bacterium | reverse complement strand
GTGCATCGAGGGCGCGGGCGAGAATTTCGTCTTCGCGTTCGCGGTCGATGGCGCGCGCGTCTTCCCAGTCGGCGCGCAAGAGGTGAGTGGAATAATGCTCGGACACGAACCGCACCTTCATGGTGGTCGGGCGCGTGGAATCGACCACCAGCCGGGCGTCGATCAATCCGCCCGAATTGGCGAACGAGCCGGCGAGCGCGCGACCGGTCTCGTCGCCGCCGATGACGCCGACGAGCACCGAGCGCGCGCCGAGGCCCATCAGATTGAGCACGACATTGCCGGCCCCGCCGGGCGCGATCTCTTCGCGCCGCGCCGCCAGCACCACCGTCGGCGCCTCGGGCGAGATCCGGCCGACCTCGCCATAGACATAGCGGTCGAGCATGACGTCGCCGACGCAGAGCACCTGCTGCCGGGAAAGCTCGTTCAACCGTTTTTCGTAATCAAACATCGGACTGGTTCCGAGCGCCACCAAAGGGCTCAGCGGTAGGGGTCGTCGCGGTCGAGGAAGCGGGTCACATAGTCCTCCACCGCGGCCGCGAGCGGGGTGAAGGCGGCATCGTAGCCCGCCTTGCGCAGCCGCTCCATCCTCGCTTGCGTTAAGTATTGATAGCGGCCGGAAAGCTCGGCCGGCATGTCGATATACTCGATCCTGGGCTCGCGTTTGAGCGCCTTGAACAGGGCGATAATCATATCCTTGAAGCTCTCGGCGCGGCCGGTGCCGACATTATAGATCCCCGATACGCGCGGGTGGTCGAGGAGCCACAGCACCACGGCGGCGGCATCGAGCACGTAGATGAAATCGCGCGCCTGCCCGCCGTCCTCGACATCGGGGCGGGCGGAGCGGAACAGCCGCACCGGCCGGCCGGCCTTGGCGTCGGGAAAGCTCTTCGCCAGCACACTCATCATCTCGCCCTTGTGATATTCGTTCGGCCCGAACACGTTGAAGAATTTCAGTCCGGCCCATTGCGGCGGCAGCGCGCCGCCGGCGCGCGCGCGCTCGGCCAAGGCGATATCGAAGCGGTTCTTGCTGCGGCCATAGAGATTGAGCGGCTGCAGCCGCTTGAGCGCCTCGGGCGAGCCGTCGTCGTCGAAGCCGCCCGAGCCGTCGCCGTAGGTGGCGGCGGAGGAGGCGTAGATCAACGGCGTCCGGGTGCCCGCGCACCAGTCCAGGAGCCGCATCGGCAAATCGAAGTTCGCCGCCATCACCGCCTTCTCGTCGGTCGCGGTGGTGGACGAGATCGCGCCCATGTGCAGCACCGCCTCGAGCTTCCTGCCCTCGAGCCAGCGAAACAGGTCCTCGGGCGGAAAAAGATCGGCGTAGCGGTGCTTGGCGAGATTGCGTTCCTTGGCGGCGGAGCCGAGCTGGTCGTTGACGGCGATCTCGGTCACGCCGCGGTCGTTGAGACTCGCAACCAGGTTCGAGCCGATGAAGCCGGCGCCGCCGGTGACCAGGATCATGTTTTCCTTCCGCCGCCTGCGAGCGCGGGCGGACCGCGCTTCTTGCCGCAAGCAAGGCCAGGGCGCAACGGCGCCTTATCTGGACACCCCAAATCTGGACACACTAAGCGGCCAATGCTACCCGCTCGCCTCGACCGGAGGAGTGCGGGGATGGACAAGGCCGAGCTCGATTACGCCCGCCGCCATCTCGCGGAATCGGTGGAAGCGATCGCGACGGCGGCCGCCGATTCCGGCTTCATCACCACCCTCGGTAAGATCGCCGATGCGATGACGAACGCGCTGAAATCGGGACGGAAAATCCTGCTCTGCGGCAACG
Organism: Xanthobacteraceae bacterium; assembly: GCA_030648135.1. Taxonomy (GTDB): domain Bacteria; phylum Pseudomonadota; class Alphaproteobacteria; order Rhizobiales; family Xanthobacteraceae; genus JAUSIF01. The sequence continues at coordinate 2,867 of JAUSIF010000010.1, read as the reverse complement.
GCGGCAGCGCCGCCGACGCCCAGCACATCGCGGGCGAACTGTTGTCGCGCTTCGAGACCGACCGTGCGCCGATGGCCGCCGTGGCGCTCACCACCGACACATCGGTGCTCACCGCCATCGGCAACGACTACGGCTATGAACGGGTGTTCGAACGGCAGGTGACGGGCCTGGGTGTCAAGGGCGACGTCTTGATCGCGCTCTCGACCTCGGGCCGCTCCGCCAACGTGCTCAAGGCGCTCGATGCCGCGCGCGCGCGCGGTCTGGTCACGGTCGGGTTCACCGGGAAAGAGGGCGGCGACATGGCCGCGCGCTGCGACATTATCCTGCACGCGCCGTCCGACCGCACGCCGGTGATCCAGCAGATCCATATCATCGCCGCGCACATCGTGTGCGGCCTGATCGAGCGCCGTCTTGCCGGCGCCGGACGCTGAGCGTGGCCGGGGAGAAGCGGCGGCCGGCGGTCTTTCTCGACCGCGACGGCGTGCTCAATGTCGACCATGGCTATGTGGCCAAGCCCGAACAATTCCAATGGATCGAAGGCGCGATCGCGGCGGTGAAGGCGCTCAACGAAGCGGGCTTCTATGTCTTCGTCACCACCAACCAGTCGGGCATCGCCCGCGGCCTCTATAGCGTCGACGACATGCATCGGCTGCACGACTTCATGAAGAAGGAGCTCGCCCGTTTCGGCGCCCGCATCGACGATCTCCGCTATTGCCCGTACCATCCGGAAGGGACGATCGCGGCCTATACCCGCAAATCCGACTGGCGCAAGCCCGCCCCCGGCATGATCCTCGATCTGATCGCGCGCTGGCCGGTCGACCGCGAAAAGAGCGTTCTCATCGGCGACAAGGACGCCGATCTTGCCGCGGCGCGGGCGGCCGAAATCCGCGGCCTCAAGTTCGAGGGCAGAAATCTCGAAAACTTCGTGCGCCGGGAAGTCCTGGGCGAGAAGGGGGCGGGCGTTCGATGACGATGGCGATGGACACGCGAACGGAAGAACGGCCGGTCCTGCTCGTCCCCTATGTCTGGATCGGAGATTTCGTCCGCTGCCATTCGGTGGTCAAGCTGATCAAAGAGTGTTCGCCGGACCGGCCGGTGGACGTGCTCACCTCGAGCTTGTGCGCGCCGCTCATCGACTACATGCCGGGCATCCGCAAGGGCATCGTCGTCGATCTCCCGCGCGGGCGGCTGGCGTATTTCGAACACCGGGATCTGGCTGAGCGGCTGAGGCGCGAAAACTACGGCACCGCGCTCATCATGTCGCGAAAATGGAAGGCGGCGCTGGCGCCCTGGCTCGCCGGCATTCCCGAACGCGTCGGCTTCGTCGGCGAGATGCGCTATGGCCTGCTCACCGACGTGCGCTTCGGCGAGAAGGAATTGCCGCGCATGATCGACCGCTGCGCCGTGCTGGCGCTCAGGAAGGATGCGGCGCGGCCTTCCGAATGGCCGCTGCCCGAGCTGGTGGTGCCGGCCGACAAGATCGCGACCTGGCGCCTATGGCGCGGACTGGTGGAGGACGTGCGGCCGGTCGTGGTGCTCGCGCCCGGCGCCGTCGGCCCCGCCAAGCGTTGGCCCACAGCTTATTATGCGGAAGCCGCGCGCAAACTCGCGGACCAAGGCATGGCGGTCTGGGTCGTGGGCGGGCCGTCCGAAAAGCCGCTCGCGGCCGAGATCGTCGCCGCCGCTGGTCCGCGCGCGCGCGATCTCACTGGCGAGGATCTGCGCAACGCCATTCTGGCGCTCGCCGACGCCGATGCCGCGGTGTCGAACGATTCCGGCCTGTTGCATGTGGCCGCCGCGATCGGCACGCCCACAATCGGGATTTTCGGGCCCACCAGCCCCTGGCACTGGGCGCCGCTCAATCCGATCTCCGCCGTGATCGAGACCCGCACCGAGGTTTCGTGCCGGCCCTGCCACAAGCCGACCTGCCGGTTCGGCCATCACCGCTGCATGCGCGAGATTCCCGCGGCGCAGGTGATCGAGGCGGTGCGCAGCGCGCTTTAGAGCATGATCCCGAAAAGTGGGAACCGGTTTTCGGAAAAGATCATGCTCAATCAAAAAGCTAGAGCCCGACTCTGATTCCATCAAAACGAATAAGGCTCTAGGCGATCCGTTCGATCGCGGCGATGACTGCGGCGGCCGTGGGCGGCGCTCCCTTGGCGCCGAGGATTTCGATGCGTCCGCCGCCGCGCGGGCCGGTAAGACCCGGCTCGCTGCCGACGAAGACCGCCACCAGCGGCACGCCGAGCGCGGCCGCGAGATGCAGCAGTCCGGTATCGACTCCGACGACCACCGCAGCGCCGGCAATGATCCGCGCCAGGGCATCGAGCGGCTGACGCTCGGGGATGCGGGAACGCGGCAGCGCCGCCGCGATGCGTGCGCTGCGCTCCCGTTCCACGGCGTTGCCCCAGGGCAAGACGATTTCCAGTCCGCGCTTCGTGAGGTTCGCGGCGACCTCGATCAAGCGATCCTCCGGCCATTCCTTTTCCGGGCGCGCGGTCGCATGCAACAGCACTGCGTAGGGGCCGTTCCGCGCCGAGGCAAGGCGGGAGCGATCGAGGCCGTAGTCGATCGGCCCCTCCGGCTCATAGCCGAGGGCGCGGCCGGTGAGCAGGCGGTTGCGCTCGATCGCGTGCAACGCGCGGCTCACCGTGTGACGCACGTCGTAGAAGCGCGCGGCGAGCGACTCGCGGATGCTCGCCTTGTCGTAACCGTGGCGCGTGCCATGCATGAGCTTCGCCAGGATTCCGGTGCGCAAGAGGCCCTGGGTATCGATCACCGCGTCGTAGCGGCGCGCGCGCAGCTTCTTCATGGTCGCGCTGATTTCGCGCCAGGGCGCGCCCGCCGGTTCGGACATCGGCTGCAGG
>JAUSIF010000009.1 GCA_030648135.1 Xanthobacteraceae bacterium | reverse complement strand
CACCAAGCGCGCGAACGAGCTGATGGCGCATTCCTACGCGCATCTGCACGGGCTACCGGTGACGGGCCTGCGTTTCTTCACCGTCTATGGGCCGTGGGGGCGGCCCGACATGGCGATCTATATTTTCACCGCGGCGATCCTGGCCGGGCGGCCGATCGAGGTGGTGGAGAAGGGCGAGGTCGAGCGCGATTTCACCTATATCGACGATGTGGCCGAAGCCGTCGTCCGCATCGCCGGCGTAGTGCCGAAGGGGAATCCGGCCTGGTCGGGCGCCACACCCGATCCGGCGACCTCGCGTGCGCCGTTCCGGCTCTACAACATCGGCAATGCGACGCCGGTGCGCCTCATGGAGGTGGTACGTTTGATCGAGGCCGAGACCGGCAAGCGGGCACAGATCGTCGACAAGCAGCTGCCGCCCGGCGACATGCGGCGCACTTCGGCCGCCACCGAGGATCTTGCCGCCGCGGTCGGTTTCCGCCCGGCGACGCCGCTCAAGGAAGGGATCAAGCATTTCGTCACCTGGTACCGCGAATTTCACGGTCTATGATTTTTTCTTGAAGCGGGAGGCACGCGCCGGATCGGCGGTTGTTTCCTTGACGCGCTCGAAGCCATCGTTAACGAATGGAATGTAATGAAAGGCGCGAATTGAGAGGATAAGGTGCCGAGTCCTCACATCCGGCCGGGAGAGCGTGAGCGATGAATACGAGCTTTTTCGGTGAGTTGCTGCAAACCATCGCGGAGCGCGGCCGCGCGCTGATCGAGCGCCGTACGCGGCGCCCGGCCGGCGAAGCCCGCACCGCGACCATGGTCGAACTGTGCGAGGAACTGTTGTCCGGCCGCGGCGAAGCGTCCGGCGCGGCGCTCGCCCGCGAGATACTGGAGGCGTTTCAGCGGCTCAAGACCGGCGAGCGGATCGCCTTTTTCGAGGCGCTGTCGGAAACCTTCGGCCCCGACCGCGCACGGCTGGCGGAAGTCTGCGCCGCCTATGTGCGTGATCCGTCCGACGATGCTGCGGACGCGGTGATGAGAGCCGCCGAGCCCCGCCGGCAGGAGCTGATCCGCCGGCTCAATCTCGCGCCCGGCGCCACCCAGGCGCTGGTCTCGATGCGCGAGCACCTGCTCGAAGCGCTCGTGCGCCGCGACGATCTCGAGCCGGTCGACCGCGATTTCGTCCATATGCTGGGCTCCTGGTTCAATCGCGGGTTCCTGGTGCTGCGCCGGATCGACTGGTCCATGCCCGCGATCGTGCTCGAGAAGATCATCCGCTACGAGGCGGTGCACGAGATCCACGACTGGAACGATCTGCGTGCCCGCATCGACTCGCCCGACCGCCGCTGCTACGCCTTCTTCCATCCCGCGTTGGTGGACGAGCCTTTGATCTTCGTCGAGGTGGCGCTGACGCGCGAAATCCCGAATGCGATCGCTCCGATTCTGGAGCGCAAGCGCACGCCGATCGACCCGCGCGAGGCGACGACAGCGGCGTTCTATTCGATCTCCAATTGCCAGCGCGGCCTCAGCGGCGTCACCTTCGGAAGCTTCCTGATCAAGCATGTGGTCGAGGAAATCTCGCGCGAATTTTCGAACCTCACCAGCTTCGTCACGCTCTCGCCGGTGCCCATGTTCATGCAATGGCTCGGCGACGAGCGCCGTGATGAAGGCTCGCAGGCGATTCTGCCGTCCGATCTTGCGGCGCTCAAATATCTCGATGAACCCGGCTGGCACGAGAACTCCTACAAGGTCGAGGCGTTGAAACCCGCGCTCGGCGCGCTGGCGACGCATTATTTTCTGGCCGAGCGCACCGACCGCGGCCGGCCGGTCGATCCGGTCGCGCGCTTCCACCTCGGCAACGGCGCGCGGCTGGAGCGCATCAATCTGATGGCTGATCTCTCGGAGAAGGCGCTAGCGCATTCCGCCGGCATCATGGTCAATTACCGCTACGTGCTCGCCGATATCGAGAAGAACCACGAAGCCTATGCCGAAGCGGGAACGGTGGTGGCGAGCTCGACGGTACGCCGGATGCTGCGCGCCGAGAAGGCGCCGCGCGCGCTGGTGTCGCAGTCTTGACGGCTTAGATTTGTTTGATTTTTCGCATTTTCTTCGGCAAACCGCTGCACACTTCGCCGGAAAATGCTCCTGGCCTCACGCCTCTCCGATCTCGCGCAGGATTTCCTGGGTGTGCTCGCCGAGCCGCGGCGAGGGACGCTCGGCCGCCATGGGAGCGCCGTCTAGCGTGATCGGCGTACGTACCCCGGGGATTTTCCCGCCCTTGGCCGCGGCACTCGGCCGATCGATGCGCATGCCGCGGTGGATCACCTGCGGATCGGCAAAAACCTGATCGAGATCATTGATCGGCCCGGCGGGAACCCCGACCACCTCCAGCTTCGCCAATAGATCGGCGCTCTTGCAGCGCCCGGTCAGGGCAGAGAGTTTCGCGACAAGTTCGGCACGGTTGGTGAGCCGATCGGAATTAACGCGATAGGACGGCTGTTCGGACAGCGCGGGCTCGCCCAGTACGGCGCAAAGTTTCCCAAACTGGGAGTCGTTGCCGGTTGCGATGATGATGTGGCCGTCAGCCACCGGAAACACCTGGTAGGGGACGATGTTGGGATGCGCGTTGCCGATGCGCTCCGGCACCAAGCCCGACACGAGGTAGTTCAGCGCCTGATTGGCGAGCACGCCTACTGTGGAGTCGACGAGTGCGGTATCGACGTAGCCGCCGCGGCCGGTTTTTTCGCGCCGCGCCAGCGCTGCGAGGACGCCGACGACGGAATAGACGCCGCTGAAGATGTCGGATACCGGCACGCCCGCGCGCGTCGGCTCACCATCCGGCGCGCCGGTCAGGCTCATGAATCCACCCATGCCCTGCGCCATCAGGTCATAGCCTGCACGCGGCGCATAAGGTCCGTCCTGGCCGAAGCCGGTGACCGAGCAATAGATCAGGCGGGGATTGATCTTTTTCAGGTTCGCATAATCGAGGCCGAACTTCTTAAGCCCGCCGACCTTGAAGTTTTCGATCAGAATGTCGGAGCGTTCGGCGAGCTTTTTCACGATGCGGCGGCCGTCTTCGCTCTCGAAATCGATCTCGATCGAGCGCTTGCCGCGATTGGTGGCGTGAAAATAGGCGGCGCCGAGATGGCCGCCGTCGGCGGCCGGCATGAACGGGGGACCCCAGCCGCGGGTATCGTCGCCCGTGCCCGCGCGCTCCACCTTGATGACGTCGGCGCCGAGATCGGCGAGCACCTGGCCGGCCCAGGGCCCGGCCAGGATGCGCGCGAGCTCGAGCACGCGTAGACCGGTCAAGGGACCCGGCATGAAAATGTTCCGTCAGAAACGATCGTGGGATTGCCGCATGGCGTCCTGTGTCGCTTGCCGGAAGGCCTCTTGTCCAGAGGCATCCGCCCGGCGGAGACCGCCCCGTGCCTGACGTCGAGGCTCACACCTTGAGGCGTGGATCGAGGTAATCGCGCAGGGAATCCCCGAACAGATTGAACGAAAATACCGCCAGGCTGATGGCAACGCCGGGGAAGATGATCATCCATGGCGCCTGGCTATAGAACTCCTGCGAGGTGCCGGACAACATCAGACCCCAGGCGGCGGTGGGCTCGGTGACGCCGAGGCCGAGGAAGGAGAGCGAGGCCTCGAGCAGGATCGCCTGGGCCATGAAGGCCGTGAACATGATGAGGTAGGGCGCCACCACGTTCGGCGCCATGTGCCGGAAGATGATACGCATGTTTCCGTAGCCGGCGGCGCGGGCGGCATCGATATACGCCATCTCGCGAATCGCGAGCGCCGATGACCGCACCACGCGCTCCACCCTGGGCATCATCGGGATCGCGATCGCCAGGATCAGGTTCACGTCAATCCCGCCGACGAGCCGCTTGCCGAGCATTGCAACAACCGCGAGCGCCAGCACGATAATCGGGAAGGAGAGCAGCACATCCATGAAGCCCTGGATCGCCAGGTCGACGCGTCCGCCGAAATGAGCGGAAGCGACCCCGATCGCCGCGCCGATCGTCGAGCCAAGAAACGACGACAGCAGCCCGACCGCGAGTGCAGTCCGCGCGCCGAAAATGATGCGCGAGAAAACGTCGCGACCGAAGGCATCGGTGCCCAACCAGTGCTCGGCCGAAGGAGCCGCCAGCATCGCTTCGTAATCGAGCGTTAGCGGGTCATAGGGCACGACAAAATCGGCGAAGACGCCCGCGAGGAACAACATAACGATGAACACGAGGCTCGCCGCGCCCAAAGGCTGCGTCGCCACGAATTGCATTGCCGGATGACGGCGCCTAGGCACCTTGTAGGTGATTTCCGGTGTGGCGGTGATGATCGACATGTCAATTGTACCGGATGCGCGGGTCGAACACTGCGTAAAGGAGATCGACCGCAAAATTGATCAGAATGAAGAATACGGCGACCAGCATCACCAGTGCCTGCACCATGGTGTAGTCGGCGCGTGTCACCGTATCGACGAACAGCTTGCCGATGCCGTTCAGGTTAAACACCTGCTCGGTGACGACGAGCCCGCCGATGAGAAACGCGAACTCCAGCCCGATCACGGTGATCACCGGCAACATGGCGTTGCGCATGGCATGGCGACCCACGACGAGGCGCTCATAGAGGCCCTTGGCGCGTGCGGTGCGGATATAGTCTTCCTGCAGCACCTCCAGAATAGTGGACCGCGTCATGCGCGCCGCCACCGCCATGTAGCGGTAGCCGACCGCAAGCGCCGGCCAGATCAGCTGTGACAGATTCTTGGCCGGATCCTCGTAGATCGGCGTGAAAGTGAGCGGCGGGATCCAGTTGAAGTTGAGGAGCAGCCCCAGGATGATCAACATGCCGAGCCAGAACGAAGGCACCGCGAGCCCGGCGATGGCGAAGACCTGGATCAGCCGGTCGATCCAGCTGTCCTTGTACAACGCCGCAATGGTGCCGAGCGGGAGCGCCAGCATGGTGGCGAGCACGGTCGCCATGATCGCCACCTGCATGGAGAGTTCGAGCCGGGTTGCGATCTCGCCGATCACTGGACGGCCGGTCCACATCGAGATGCCGAAATCCCCGACGAAGATTCCCGTCATCCAGTCGTAGAATTGCCACCAGATCTCTTTGTCGAGACCGAGCCTGGCACGCTCGGCAGCAAGCGTCTCCGGGCTGACCTGGCCGCCCTCCAGGAGGAACCGCATTTCGACGATATCGCCCGGCATCAGCCGCAACAGGACAAACACGAGCACCGCGACGCCGAGCAGCGTCGGGATCATCAGCAGGGCTCGATGAATCGTGTAACGCAGCATGGCACCGCTCGTTCAGTCATTGATCGGATTGAAACGAACCGGGCGGCCCTGGGGCCGCCCGGCGTCATCAGGTTAGGAATCAAGCCACACGTCCTGAAGATCCTGATTCAGATAGTGGCTCGGCGACATATACCATCCCTTGATCTGCTTCCAATTAATGATGATGCGGTGCCACCAGATGATCGGGATCGAATACGCCTCGTTGAGAGCGTGTTGCTCGAACTCACGAATCAGCGCGTAGCGCTTCTTGTTGTCGAGCTCGCCCTTCTGCTTGTTGTACAGGTCATCGAGCTTCCGGTCGGTGTATCGGCCGTAATTGATCGGCGATTTATCGGCCGAGATGAACTTGGCGAGCTGTAGATTCGGATCGTCGACTGCATCGCAGTTGAAGTCCAACCCGGCTTCGTAATTCCCACCACGCAGACCGGTGATATAGGCTCTGGTCTCGGGCTGGTCGTGCTCCACCGTCACCCCAATCTGGCGCCATTGGTCGATCAGAAATATGCCGACCGGCGTGTAGGGCATCGGGATGTTGCGGTTGAGAAACTTGATCTTGAGATCCTTGACGCCGGCCTGTTCCAGAAGCTTCTTTGCCTCGGCACGGGCTTTGTTGATGTCCTTGCCATAGCCCGGATATTTGACGAGCTCGGCTTCCTTTGCCGCCATCTCATAGCCCGGGCGCAGGACACCGCCCACGTTGCGCACGAGCGCGATCTTCGAAAGCGCCTCGGCTCCCTTCCAACGGTCGATGGCGAGCGACAGTGCCCGGCGTACGCGGGCGTCGTCGAACGGCTTCTTTTCGGTATTGAAGGTCACGACCAGGCTGCAGATCCACGGGCTCTCATGCACGACGATCTTGTCGCCGAGCGCAGCCTTCAGCCTGTCGCGATCGGCCGGGGAATGGCCGCGGAACTCCGAGAGCACTTCGCCGGCCTGGAGCGCGTTCACGCGGGCGGCCGTGTTGGTGATGAAGATGGCGCGGAAGCCGTCGAGATACGGTCTGCCCTTCTCGAAATAGTCGGCGAAGCGCTCGCCGACCCAGTGCGAGCCGGCCACATGTTCGACGAACTTGAACGGGCCGGTACCGAGCACGTTCTTCTCGGGGAATTTCGGGTCCGCCTTGATCTTCGCCGCGCTATAGATGCAGTCCCACGGCGAGGCGAAGTTGGTCAGCATCGAGGCATTGCGCGCTTTCAGCTTGAACACGACGGTCTGCGCGTCCGGCGTCTCGATCGATGCGATGTCGGAATAGGCCGCCTTGCGGATCGAAACGGCGCCGCCGGTCGGATTGACGATGCGCTCGTAGCTCGCCTTCACGTCGGCCGAGGTCATCGGCGTGCCGTCGTGGAATTTGATGTTCGGTTTGAGCTTGAACGTGTAGGTGAGTCCGTCCGGCGACATTGTCCAGGATTGCGCGAGGTCGCCCTTCACCTTCGGATAATTCGGCTCGTCGAACTTCAAGAGCGTGTTGTAGTGCGGCCGCACCGGATGGATGAAGGCGAACGAGGTGGCCGCGTGGCAGTCGTAATTCGGCGGCTCGGCGCTGACCGCGAACTTGAGGATGCCGCCCCGTTTCGGAGTTTGCGCCACCGCGTCGGTGCTCGCCCCCCCGAGCACGAGCGCGAGCGTGCCCAGTAGTGATAACGATAATTTGATCATCATGCTTCCTCCCCTCATTTGTTCGCGGCCGCCTTATGGAGATCCGCAACAAAGGTCTTATGCCTTATGGCAGGCTACATAGTGGCCCGGTTGCAGCTCCCGCACGAGCGGTATTTCGCGCCGACAGAAGTCGTCAGCGAGCGGACAGCGAGTATGGAACACGCAGCCTGAGGGCGGGGTCAAGGGCGAAGGTATCTCGCCCCTGAGCGCGCGCGGTGCGCGCGCGCGCTCGACTCGCGGGTCTGGGATCGGCGCCGCATCGAGCAGCGCCCGAGTATAGGGATGGAGGGGGGTCCGATAGAGTTCATCGCGGTCGGCTAGCTCCATCAGCCGGCCGAGATACATGACCGCCACGCGGTCGGAGATATGGCGGACCACTGCCAGATCGTGGGCGATGAAGAGATAGGTTAGCCCGAGCCGCGCCTGCAGATCCTCCAAGAGATTCATGATCTGGCCCTGGATCGACACGTCGAGTGCCGAGACCGGCTCGTCGCAGACGATGAAGTTAGGCTCCAATGCCAGCGCGCGCGCAATGCCGACGCGCTGACGCTGGCCGCCGGATAGCTCGTGCGGATAGCGCTCGGCCATGTATGGGAAAAGCCCCACTTGGTTGAGGAGCTCGGTGATGCGCTCTTTGCGGCGGGTAGCATTAGCCACGATGCGATAGACCCACAGCGGCTCGCCGATGATTTCGCCCACCGTCATGCGCGGATTGAGCGACGAATAGGGGTCCTGGAAGATCACTTGGATCCTGCGCCTGAGTTCGCGCATTCCCCTGAGCGAGCGATGGGTGATATCGATGCCGTTGAAGCGGATCGCGCCTGCCGTCGCCTCCTCGAGCTTCAAGACAAGACGGCCGACTGTGGTCTTGCCGCAGCCGGATTCGCCGACAAGGCCGAGAGTCTCGCCAGGCGCGATCGAGAGAGAAAGGTCCTCGACCGCCCGGATCGTCGCAGTCTCGGACGAAAAGAGGCCACCGCCAGCGATCTTGACGTGAAAATACTTGCGCAAACGATCCACTTCGAGGAGCGGCGCAACGTGAGCCTGCGGCTGGACGATGCGCGGCGGGGCGGGAGGCGGCGCCGTTACGAGCTTTCCCGCCACCACTTCGTCCGCGCGGTGGCAGGCGGTGAGGTGGCCGCCGCCCACATCGCGGAGCACGATCGGTCTGGCGCACTTTTCGATGCGATGCGGGCAGCGCGGCGCGAATCGACAGCCAACGGGCGGCGCCAGCAGATCCGGTGGCAATCCCTCGATGGTCTCAAGCCGGCGCCCGCGCGGTTCGTCGAGCCGCGGTACTGAGCGCATCAGCCCAATGGTGTAGGGATGCGCCGGCTTCAGAAAAATCTCGTCGGCGGTACCCTTCTCGATGAAGTTCGCCGCGTACATGACGTTCACCCGGTCGGCGTAGCGGGCGACGATGCCGAGATTATGGGTGATCAGGACGAGGGCAATGCCCAGCCGGCGCGATAGCTCCTTCATCAATTCGAGAATCTGCGCCTGGATGGTGACGTCGAGGGCGGTGGTGGGCTCGTCGGCGATGATCAGCTTGGGATTGCAGGCAAGCGCGATCGCGATCATCACGCGCTGGCGCATGCCGCCGGAGAACTGATGCGGATATTGGTCGAGCCGGCGTTTGGCGTCGGTAATGCCGACGAGTTCGAGCAGTTCAACGGCGCGGGCACGGGCTTCCTCTTCGTTCATACCGAGATGAATGAACAGGGGCTCCATAATCTGCAGGCCAATCGGAAGAACAGGGTTCAGCGAGGACATCGGCTCCTGGAAGATCATGGAGATGTCGCGGCCGCGGACCTTGCGCATCTCTTCGTCGGTCAAATCGAGGAGATTGCGGCCCTCGAGCAAGATGCGCCCGTGCACGATACGGCCGGCCGGTTTTGCCAATAGCTGCATGATCGCGAGCGAGGATACGGACTTGCCGCAGCCCGACTCGCCGACGATGGCGACGGTCTCGCCGCGATTGACCGTATAGGAGATGCCCTCGACCGCGCGCACGACACCACGCGAGGTGACGAAATGCACGTGTAGGTTCTCGACCTCGAGCAGGGCTGGTGTTGTTCCTGCTCGGGAACTCAATTCAGGGCGCGCGTCCATCCGTGACTCGACGATGCTCAACCGATATCCTTTGGCTCAATCGCCGATCCCGCTATACAGATTCGACCATTGGGTGGCCACTGGCAAATCCCCAGCCGGAGCGGAAACCAATCATAGCACGCCGCCTGCATCTGTCGGCATGCTATGATTAGTTGATGAGTAAACCGAAGACCACGACCGAGCCCAAGGACGACTATCTCGTCCGCCCCGATCCCGCCGATCCTCGCCTCAGCGTGCGGGTCACCGGCGTCGATCAGACCGGCGCGATGGTCGAGACCGGCGTTGTGGTCGAGCGGCCGCTCACGATCTTCCTGAACAAGCAGGAAATCGTCACCGCCATGACCATCGGCGATTATCCCGAGTATCTCGCGGTCGGATTTCTGTTGAACCAGAATATGTTACAACCGGATGACACGATCATCGCGGTCGATTACGACGACGATCTCGAGGTCGTGGTGGTGCGCACCAAGCGCGCGACCAATTACGAGAAGAAGCTCAAGAAAAAAGTGCAGACCTCCGGTTGCGCGCAGGGCACCGTGTTCGGCGATCTCATGGAAGTGATCGAGAACGCGAAGCTGCCCAAGGCCGAGCTGCGCACGTCGTGGCTCTATACGCTCGCCCACAAGATCAACACCACGCCCTCGCTCTATCTGGAAGCCGGCGCGATCCACGGCTGCGTGCTCGCCGAACGCGACCGGCCGCTCGTTTATATGGAGGACGTCGGCCGGCACAATGCCGTCGACAAGATCGCGGGTTGGATGTTCAAACACCGCGTCAAGCCCGGTAACAAGATTTTCTACACCACCGGACGGCTTACGTCGGAGATGGTAATCAAGACCGTGCGCATGGGAATCCCGATCCTGGTCTCGCGTTCCGGCTTCACCGCCTGGGGCGTGGAGCTTGCGAAGAAGGCGGGGCTCACGCTGATCGGCCGCGCGCGCGGAAAACGTTTCGTGGCGCTCGCCGGCGAGGACCGCATCGTCTACGACCAGGATCTCGCCTTTGTCGCGGAGGAAAGCGCGAAGCACCGGCGCAAGGCGGCCGTGCATGAGGAGTGAGTTGCCGCCGACGCTGGGCCTGGTGCTCGCGGGCGGATTGGCGCGGCGCATGGGCGGCGGCGACAAGTCGCTGCTCACGATCGGCGGCAAGCCTATCCTCGAGCGCGTGCTCGAGCGGCTTTCTCCTCAATGCGTCGAAATCATCCTCAATGCCAACGGCGATCCCAACCGCTTCGCCGGTTTCGGCCTTGCGGTGGTGGCGGACGAGATTCCGGATTTTGCCGGGCCGCTCGCCGGCATTCTCGCCGGGCTCGATTGGGCGGCGGCGCGTGGGCGAGGCATCGAGTGGGTCGCGAGCGTGCCCGGAGACTGCCCATTCCTACCGAAGGACCTGGTGCGGCGATTGCACGCGGCCCGTCTCGAGGCCGGGCAGCCGCTCGCCTGCGCCCGCTCGGGAGAATGGCGGCATCCGGTGGTGGGACTATGGCCGGTCGATCAGCGCGAAGACCTGCGCCGGGCGCTCACCCAGGAAGGCCTGCACAAGATCGAAATCTGGACGGCGCGGCATGGGGTCGCCATCGCCGAATGGCCGGAACGGCCGGTCGATCCGTTCTTCAACGTCAATCGTCCGGAGGACCTCGCTGAAGCCGAGCATATCGCAGTGCAGCATCCGGGTATATAACCCTTGCCATCGCGGAGGGCGGCTTCATAATCGAAACCAACACAAGCAACAGCTATGGGTCCGGGAGGAACATGACATGCGAGCATTCCTGACAGCTTGCCTCGCCATCATCATCATCGTGGTCGGATCGGCCTTTGTGCTCAATTTCGCGCAACGCACCGCCGCCGCGGCCTATTCGAGCGATGGCGCACGGATCAATCCGCGCTGGAGCTTGCGGCGCATTATGGCCCACCCGACGCCGATCGCCGGACAAACCATGACCATCGCCCAGCACGTCGGGCAAGGCGTAGAGAGCGGCGAATGCGAGGTGGCTTCGGCGCTGGCGTGGCTGATGGTCGATTTCAGCAACACCGGTGACGACAACCCCGGCTGCAAATAGAACGGCCACGACCCTAGCGCGCGATCAGCAAAAGTGGGTACCGGTTTTGCGTCCGATCGCGCGCTAACTCATTAATCTGGCGCATGATCTTATCGGCGAACCGGTTTCCACTTCGCCGGATCATGCGCTAGGCAATCAGTGACCGATAGGACAGGAACCCGACGGTCGAGTTGGGCTCGACCGTCGTGCTGTCTTCGGGCAATTCCGCCAGCCCGTCGGTCTCGGTCAGCGAGGAAATCACGCCGGCGCCCTCCTGCGCGTGCTTGACCGCCTCCATCACCCCATCGACGGCGCGTCTTATGCCGACCCGTACATATTCGCGGCGGCCCTTCTTCTTGCGGTAGCTGAAAGTGGCGCGCACCGGCAAAGCGCGGAGTGGCTCCGGCGCGCCGCCCGCTAGCCGCAGGATGAGCGGCCGCACCACATGGACGAAGGTGACGAATACCGCGACCGGGTTGCCGGGAAGTCCGACGAAGGCAGTGCCGCCCACCACGCCCATGGCGACCGGACGGCCCGGCTTGATGGCGAGCCGCCAGAACACCAGACGCCCGTTGCGCTCGACCGCCTGCTTCACATGATCGGCCTCGCCGGTGGAGACGCCGCCCGAGGTGAGCACCAGATCGTGCGCCGCCGCAGCGGCCTCGATCGCGGGCGCGAGCGTCGCCGGATCGTCGGCGAGGATGCCGAGATCGTGCGCCTCGACGCCGAGCTTGTTCAAGAGACCGAGCAAAAGATATCGGTTCGCATCGTAGAGTCCGGAGGCCGGCAGCGGCCGTCCCGGCTCCACGATTTCGTCGCCGGTGGAAAAGACCGCCACACGCAGACGCCGCCGCACCGCGAGCCCGGTCAGGCCAATGGCGGCAGCGAGCGCCAGGTCCTGTGGCTGCAGCCGGCGCCCGGCCGGAAGCGCGACCGACCCGGCCGCCAGGTCCTCACCTTTGAGCCGCCGGTTGGCGCCGGGCTTCAAACCGGCGGGGACGACGACCCCTTCGCCTTCGGCCCGGCAATCCTCCTGCATATAGACGGTGTCGGCGCCAACGGGCATCGGTGCGCCGGTGAAGATGCGCGCGGCTTCGCCCGCGCCGAGGGGCCGCTTGGCACGGCCTCCCGCGAGCACGCGATCGACCACGGCGAGCCGGGTCTCGCCATCGGGGCCGATATCGGCGTGCCGCACCGCATAGCCGTCGACCGCCGAATTATCGAAGTGCGGCAATGGGATAGGAGCCACGACAGCCGCGGCAACGATCCGGCCCAGAGCCTCGCCGAGCGGCACGGTCTCGACCTCGGCGACCGGCGGAATTTGCTCGGCCATCTTGCGCGCCGCTTCATCGACCGAGAGCAACGCGCCGCCGAAGGCGAAGCAGTCGTCGGAGAGCTGCGCCATCAGACTTTCTCCGTTCGCTCGTCGAGGCGATCGATTGGAATCGATTCGATCAGCAGGACATCAGCGATCTTCTCGATGTCATCGAGCAAGAGCACCGGCACGCGCGCCTCGGGCACCGCCGCATCGGAAGCGACAGCGACGATCCAATCGTCCTCGGGATGCAAGAGCGGCTTGCCGACGGCGGCACGGTAGACTTCGAGCTTCGGATGGTGATGGCGCTTGAAGCCCTCAACGATCACAAGGTCGACGGGCTTAAGCCGCGCTAGAATCTCCTTGAGCTCCGGCTCCTCCTCGCCGCGCAGCTCGTGGATATGGGCCCAGCGCCGGCTCGATGATACGAACACCTCGCTCGCGCCCGCGCTGCGGTGGGTGTGGGAGTCCTTGCCCGGAATGTCCACGTCAAAGCCGTGGTGGGCATGCTTGACGGTCGAGACCGTGCGCCCACGCTGCACCAGCGCGGGGATTACCCGGGCAAGCAAAGTGGTCTTGCCAGAACCGCTCCAGCCGGCGAGGCCGATGATGCGCATGTTTCTCATGATCACAACCGCGCAAGGCGCTACCACGCCTTCACTTTGAGGCGCGACCCCCATCATAGCAAAGCGCCCGGTGCGAGTTCGCGCCGGGCGCCCGATTTGGTGAAGGTGGCCTAGATCACTCGGCCGGGGTCATGCGCGGCCTGGCACCAGCGGGGCTTCCGCGCATCTCCTCCTCGACCCAGAGCTTGTGGTGCTCCTTGGCCCAGTTGAGGTCGACCTCGCCCGTGCCCATGGCCTCGAAGGCGCCTTCCATGCCGATGGTACCGATATAGATATGGGCGAGCATGGCCGCGATCATGAGCACGCCGCCGACACCATGGACGATCTGGGCCAATTGCATGCCGGAGATGCCGGTCCCGTAGAACGGGAACATCAGCAGATAACCGCTGATCACGATCGCGCCGCCGACGAGCACCACGAGCCAGTAAACGATCTTCTGGCCGGCATTGAAGCGGCGCGCCAGTGGGCGCTTCGAGCCGACCATGCCGCCGCCCTGCTTGAGCCATTCGACGTCGACCTCGTCCGGGATGTTGTCTTTGATCCACAAGAAGAAGATGAAGGCCACGCCGATCGCGAACGGGAAGCTCAGGTAGTTGTGCGCGTATTTCGCCCATTGCGAGATGAGGGTGAAGGTCTCGGGCGCGAGCAGCGGCAACAACAGCGGCTTGCCGAAGGTGATGTTGAGGCCGGAGATCGCCAGGATGATGAAGCAGCTCGCCGTCAGCCAGTGAATGAAGCGCTCGAACGCGTTGAAGCGCACGATCGTGCGCCCGGAGCGGCCGCCCTCGATCTTGATCATGCCGCGCCATAGATAGACGATGACCATCAGCGCGAGCGCGCCGAGCACCGCGATGGCGCCGATCCAGCGCAGCGTCACTTGATGGAATTGCCGCCAGCTCTCGCCGGCGGGTTGAATGAGGACGCCTTCCTTGGCGTCGGGAATGGTGATGCGGCCCTGAACCCGATTGAACTCCTGCAGC
>JAUSIF010000001.1 GCA_030648135.1 Xanthobacteraceae bacterium | reverse complement strand
GCAGGTTTTCAATCTGCACCTGCACCTGCCCCGCGAGCAAATCATTCAGCGCCGGGATGCTGCCTTTGTACGGCACGTGCATGATCTCGATCCCGGCGATTGCCTTGAACTGCTCAGTCGCGAGATGCGCGACCGAGCCGTTGCCGGCCGACCCGTAGTTGAGCGCACCCGGTTTCTCCCTCGCGAGCGCGATCAACTGCTGCACCGACGTGATCGCCATCGCCGGATGCACCACGAGTATGAACGGGCTGATCGTCGCGAGCGAAACCGGCGCGAAATCGCGCCGCGCATCATAGGGCATCTTCGGCGACAGGACCGGGTTGATGGTCAACGGCCCGGGCGAGCCCAACCGCAGCGTGTCGCCGTCGGGCAGGGCCTTGGCGACGAGGTCGGCGCCGATCACGCCGCCCGCGCCCGCGCGGTTATCGACGACGATCGGCTGCGCCAGGGTTTCCGCGAGCTTCTGGCCGATGGTGCGGGCGACAAGATCCGTTCCGCCGCCGACGACGAACGGCACGATCAGCCGGATCGGCTTGCTCGGATAGTTCTGCGCCGCGGCAACCGGTCCGAATGCAGACAACAAGGAAAACACCAGGAGCCTTGCGCCTTTGCCGTTCATCTTGCCGCCTTCATTCTTCATTTTTCATCCTTGGTTGCCCGCGGTGATTTGACTTCGTGCTGCACGGCCTTATTTTTCCGCGGCGATTTGACGGTTGGATAGACATCGCCGTAGTACTGGCGGATCTCGTCGATCTGGTCCGGCCCCGGCGGCGCGTACGCAAGCCGCTTGCTGGTGAACTTGCCGCCCATGATGCGGTCGAGCTTGACTGCCATCTCACCCATTTTCACGAGCGCCGTGATGCCGTTCAGGATCGGCGTTCCTCTCGATGCTTCGTACACTCCGGCATCGGCGAGCAGCGCCATCACGACGCCGCCCGCGGGGATCACCACCTCTGCGCCCTGCTCGACGTTCACGTCGGCGGCCCTGAGGAACTGCTTGATGATCCGCCCGCGCGCTTTCCTGTCGGTGAAACCGGCGTCGAGATCGTTGATGCGGTCGATCTTCATGCGGTTGACCGCCGCCAGCCGGTTCTCGAGCCGGTAGCGCGTGACGTTCTCGACGATGCGCGGCGTGAATTTCTCGTTGACAGTCACCAGCGAAAAGTTCGCGCCCATCATGCAGGCAAGGTGCAGTGCGGTCTCGCACAGGCCGAGCACCGGGATGTTCGCGATCTCGCGGCACTCGCGGATGCCGGGGTCGCCGAAGTTGCCGATCAGGAACGCGTCGAAGCCGCGCTTCATCGCGGTTGCCACGTTTTCCATCACCTCGCCGTTCTCGAGATACTCGAGGTAGCGGTACTGATCCGCGAGACCACCGATCTTGGTGATACCGTGGACCTCGATCTCGGTGCCCGTGTCCTTGACCTGGTCGAGAACCTTGCGCAACACCTTGTTGTACGAGCCCCACGCCTTCTGGCGGGACATGCTTTGATACCAGAGCTTCATTTACGCGTTGTCCCCGTGAGCATCGCAATGCCCGGCTAGCGCTTGCCGGGTTTCTGCCGCAAGGGGTCCATGCCATAGAGCGTGATCAATTCGTTGATACGCTCGCGCGGCGGCTTGGCCGTGAAGTAGCCGTTGCGCCGCCTTCGAGCGCGGCGGCCGCAGCCGCCATGCCGCCCATCCCGCAGCCCACGGCGATTACATCGGATTTCCCGTCAGACACAATCGCCTCCCCTTCGTCGCATCCCGCGCCGCAGTTTCATGCTCGTCCTCCTTTGAGGAATCGGTATTTTTATTCCGCCTTGATGCCCGCTTCGCGAATCAAGCGCGGCCAGCGATCCAGATCCTTGCGGATGATTTTCGCGAACTCTTCGGGCGTGGAACCGACGGGCACGAAACCCTGCGACATCATCTTCGCGTTGACTGCGGGCTCGCGCACGATCTGCCCGACCTGGCTCGCGAACAATTTCAATATAGCGGGCGGTGTTCCGGCCCGCCCCAGTAACCCGAACCACACGTCGACTTCGTAGCCGGCGACGCCGGTTTCTTGAGCGGTCGGTATGCCCGGCAGCGTAGGAATCCGCTGTGCACTCGTAACCAGCAGCGGCACAAGACGACCCTCTTTGATGAAGCCCAGAATGGGCGGTACACCGGCAAACGAAATCTGAGTCTCGCCGGACACGACCGCCGTGACCGCTCCCGTTGCGCCTTTATAGGGAATGTGGACCAACTGAATGCCCGTGGTGCGAGCGAACAATTCCATCGCGAGGTGCCCGCCGGTGCCATTGCCTCCGGAACCGGAATTGATGGTCTGCGGCTTGAGCTTCGCTGCTTGTATCAAATCCTTCGAGGTTTTGAACCCCGTGGACGGATGCGCGACGAGCGCGAGCGGCACAGATCCCAACAGGCTCACTGCCGCGAAGTCGCGCTCCGTGTCGAATGGAAGCGACGCGTACAGTCCAACGTTCGTCGTGTGATTCATGCCCGTCAACAGCAGGGTATATCCGTCGGGGGAGGACTTCGCCACCGCGTCGGTCGCCGCGATTCCGCCGCCTCCGGCGCGATTATCGATAACAACGCTTTGCCCGAAACTCTCGCTGAGCCTTTGACCGATCATGCGAGCAATCAGGTCACCGCTCGCGCCCGGCGGATACGGCACGATGATGCGCACCGGTTTACGAGGAAAATCCTGAGCGCTCGCCGCGAGCGCATAGGTTTGTGCGGCCGCGCACACCCACGCGGCTAGCAGCACCCCGGATATGCACTTCATGGTCCAGCCGTGACAGCGCATCGCGTTCATTCCGTAAAGCGCCTGAGCGCCTCCGCGCTGAACTCCATCCCATGACCGGGGCGGTTGGGCGGCGCCATCATGCCGTTTTTGACTTCCGGCGGTTCTTTCCACAGCTCCGACGGAGCGCCCGCCAGAACCTCGACGAGTGCGGCGTTCGGGACCGCAACGAGCACGTGGATTGAGAGCTCGGGCACGAGGTGCGGCGCGATCGGCAGATCGTAGGCGGCGGCGAGGTGTGCGATCTTCATCAATTCGCCGATCCCCCCGCAGCGGTGAATATCGGGATTCAGGTAGTGCGCCGCCTTCTGCTCGATCAGATCGCGAAAACCGTAACGCGTGTACTCGTTCTCGCCCGTGGCGATGGGGATGTTCAGCGCCCGCGCCACCTGCGCGCATTGAGCGATGTTGTCGGCCAGCACCGGCTCTTCGTACCAGAAGAGGTCGAACTCTTCCAAACGCCGCCCGATCTTCAGATGAGTGGCCACGTCCCAGCGCTGGTTCGCATCGACCAGCAGTTCAACGTTATCGCCAAGCGCCTTGCGCACGGCCCGCACGCGCTCAACGTTCTCCATGAGATTGGGCCGCCCGATCTTCATCTTGTAGTGGCGGCAGCCGAGCGCAAGAAAGCCTTCGGCCTCCTTGACGATGTCGTCGACGGAATAGGAGAGAAAGCCGCCGCTGCCGTAAACCGCGATCTTTTCGGCGCACGCGCCCAGCAGCTGCCACACCGGCCGGCCCATCGATTTGGCGAGCAGATCCCATAAACCGATATCCAGCGCGCTGATCGCGTACACCGGAATGCCTTTTTTGCGAATGCCGCGGTCGGTGTCGTACATCTTCTGCCACAGGCGGCCCACGTGCAGCGGGTTCTCGCCGATCAACTGCGGCACAAGGCTCTTTTCCAGGTACTCGCGCACGGACTCGGCGCCAGCGCCGCCGACCAGCATCGTGTAGCCCAGCCCTTCGAGCCCCTCGTCGGTCTGGATCCGTGCAACGACATATCTGTTTTCAGGGTAATAGGTCGACACCGGC
>JAUSIF010000398.1 GCA_030648135.1 Xanthobacteraceae bacterium | reverse complement strand
ATCAAATTGCTCATGGGCGCCCAGGTGACCAAGCTCGAGAAGAAAAAGGATTCCGTCGTCGCCGCCATCGAGGATTCAAAAGGCGCGAAACAGACGCTCGAGGCCGAGCGGGTCATTTCCGCGGTGGGCGTAGTCGGCAATATCGAGAATCTCGGGCTCGAGGCGCTCTCCGTGAAGACCGACCGCGGCATGGTGGTGACCGACGGCTTCGGGCGCACCAATGTGCCGGGCCTCTATGCCATCGGCGACGTAGCGGGGCCGCCCTTGCTCGCCCACAAGGCCGAGCACGAGGGTGTCATCTGTATTGAGGCGATCAAGGGCTTGCAGCCGCACCCGCTCGACAAGAACAAGATTCCCGGCTGCACCTATTGCGACCCGCAGATCGCCTCGGTCGGCCTTACCGAGAAGAAGGCGAAAGAGCAGGGCAGAGAGGTGCGCGTCGGCCGCTTTCCCTTCCTCGGCAACGGCAAGGCGATCGCGCTGGGCGAGCCGGACGGGCTGGTGAAGACCATTTTCGACCAGAACACCGGCGAGCTATTGGGCGCGCATCTCGTGGGCGCCGAAGTGACCGAGCTGATCCATGGCTTCGTCGTCGCCATGAATTGCGAGACTACCGAGGCGGAATTGATCCACTCGATCTTCCCGCATCCGACGCTCTCCGAAATGATGCACGAGAGCGTGCTCGACGCCTATGGGCGGGTCATCCATATGTGAGCCAGGCGTCACCCGGCGCCGGTCTATCTGCGGCGATGATTTCGTGAGCTTTCGCACGAAGCTCGCCGGACGCTGATTGCCGGCGGCTCCGGTAAAATAAAAGGGCGACGCCGGTGCGCCGCCCTTTCGTAGAATCTTCCCGCTCTTTCTCGATTGATCTTTCTCAATCGCCCTTGTCTTAGCCTGGGGATTAATCCCTGCCTTTTTCTTTGCCCTTTTCTTTGGCCGGCGGTGTTTTGGTCGTCGTGGTGGTTGGCTTCGTCGTGGTGGTTGGCGACCGAGTGACCGGCTGCGTGGTATCCTTCTTGATCGCCTTGAATTCCGTCTTGGTATCCTTCTTGATCTCGGTCTTGATATCCTTCTTGATCACCGGCTTGAATTCCGTCTTGGTATCCCTCTTGATCTCGGTCTTGGTATCCTTCTTGATCTCCAACCTGATGTCCTTCTTGGTATCTTTTTTGGTATCCTTTTTCAGAGTTCTCGGCTCGACGCCCGGCGTCAGAATGAGCGGCTGCTTGGTATCCTTGGTTTGAATTTTCAGCTTCTGGAACTTCTGTTGCTTCAGCAGCCGGCGCTGGTCGATCAGGCGCGAATCCTCACGGCGGTGGCGGACTGCACGGGATTCGTTGCGGCTGTGGCGGTCGGCGCGCGATTCACGGCGGCTGTGGCGGTCGCCGAAAATGCGGTAGGCGAAGGATGGCCCATACACATAACTGCCGGAAACCTCATAATCCGAGAACGCACCGATGAAGGGAACGCTCCCGCCGCCCAAGGCAAGGGCCCAGCGCGGGATGAAAGCTACCTCATCCTCCCAGGCGATTTCGCACCAATCGTCGCTACAGCGGCGAACATCGACCTCGGTTCCGGCCGAAATCTCTTCCGCGACCGGAAATTCGGGACCGGGCCCCCAGTAGATCTCGGTGGTGACACGGACGCTGGCGGGGAAAGCTGCCGCAACGCCGACCGATAACCCAAGCAAGCTCACGGCGAGAAATGCCGATTTCAGATGCATTTTCATTACAGAATCCTCCCGCGTTCATACCGATCTCTAAAACAAACATAGGAACGAAGCATTTGTTCCGCTATGTAACATGAATAATCGGCCATCCAGCCGAGATTTCCCAGCCTGCTGATGCCGAGCGGCATCTTTTGATTCACCCTCAGCGCCTCATGCTGGCCGCTGGCCTCGGGTATAAATTATTGATCCTTATGGCTGAATCGGCGCGTGCGTGCTCGCGCGGCCGAATGGATGCCGGCTGCATACACATGCCTGCATTGCGGATTCGATCGGCCCCCTGACAGGTGGGGTTGGTATCGAAGGTGCTATATTGAAATTTGGAGTCTCGAATGGCCGTCGTGCTCGATACCCGATTCCGCGAACGCCCGCGCCATCCCGAAAAGGCGGGGCGGCCGGATACACCTGCGTTGGCCAAGCCCGCCTGGATCCGGGTCAAGGCGCCGGGGCCGGGGGCCTTCGCCGAAACCAACAAGATCGTGCGCGAGCACGGGCTCCACACCGTCTGCCAGGAGGCGTCCTGCCCGAACATCGGCGAATGCTGGGCGGTGCGGCACGCCACCTTCCTGATCATGGGCGACGTCTGCACGCGTGCCTGCGCCTTCTGCAACGTGAAGACCGGGCTGCCCGGCGCGCTCGACGAGGCCGAGCCCGGGCAGGTGGCCGGCGCCACCGCTTCGCTGGGCTTGAAGCACGTGGTCGTCACTTCGGTCGACCGCGACGATCTCGCCGACGGCGGCGCCCTGCATTTTGCAAACACCATCCGCGCGATCCGAAAGCTGAGCCCAACCACCACCATCGAGGTGCTGACGCCCGATTTTCTGCGCAAGGAGGGCGCACTCGAAGTGGTGGTCGCGGCCAAGCCCGACGTGTTCAACCATAATCTGGAGACCGTGCCCTCGCTCTATCTCACGGTGCGGCCGGGCGCGCGCTATTTTCATAGTGTACGGCTGCTTGCGCGGGTGAAGGAGCTCGACCCCAAAATCTTCACCAAGTCCGGCATCATGGTCGGGCTAGGCGAGGAGCGGAACGAGGTG
>JAUSIF010000394.1 GCA_030648135.1 Xanthobacteraceae bacterium | reverse complement strand
CCTGATGGCGATGAAGCGGGGCGAGCGCGCCTTCTTCTATCATTCGGGCGACGACAAAGAGCTCGTCGGCGTGATCGAGGTGATCGGGGAATATCGTCCCGATCCCGGTGACAAGACCGCGACCTTCGGCATGGTCGACGTGAAGGCCATCGCCCCGTTGCCCATCCCGGTGACGCTTGCCATGTGCAAGGCGGAGCAGAAGCTAGCCGAGATGGTGCTCCTCAATAATTCGCGGCTCTCGGTGCAACCGGTGACTGAGGCGGAATGGACCATCCTTTGCCGAATGGGTGGCATGAAGCCGGACTGAATTCCAAGTCACAAGCTGACGCGGCGCTTGCGACCGGATAAGATCACTCAAATCCGTTGTGGGACTGGGAGGAGCTGATGAACTATACGGGCGTGAACTATCTCGCGATCATCGTCGCCGCCGCTGCCGCCTTCATTTTTGGCGGCATCTATTATCGCGTGCTGTCCAAATGGTGGCTGGCGGCCAGTGGCGTGAAGAAATCGGCCGTCAAGGGCCATCCGATCAATCTCTACGCCATCACCATCTTCGCCGAGCTGATCATGGCCTGGATGCTCGCGGGCGTACTCGCCCATCTCGGGCCCGGGCAAGTGACGATCAAGAACGGGGCTATCTCCGGTGCGCTGTTGTGGCTCGGATTCGTGGCGACGACGATCGCGGTCAACAACGGCTTCGGCAGGCGGAAACCCATGCTCAGCGTGATCGACGGCGGCCATTGGCTCGGCGTCCTCATCGTCATGGGAGCGATACTCGGAGCCTTCGGCATGTAAAGGCTTAGAGGCGAAGGCTTTTCAGGCAACTAAAGTCGCAGCGCCCTCGCCTTGTCGCGCCAAGGGCGCCTTCGCATAATGCTTCCAATCGGGAAAAAGTCGGAGGCCGGCGTGAGCCGGCTCGAGCAGGGGCTAAGGGGAGGAGTACGATGTCGGAGAAGATCTACGAGGTCCCGGCGGACTGGAAGCAGCGCGCATTTATCGACGACGCCAAATACAAGAAAATGTACGAACGCTCGATCAAGGATCCGAATGGGTTCTGGGCCGAGCAGGCCAAGCGCATCCACTGGTATAAGACGCCGACCAAGATCAAGAATACGTCCTTCGACTCGCACAACGTATCGATCAAATGGTTCGAGGATGGCACCTTGAACGTTGCCCACAACTGTCTCGATCGCCATCTCGACAAGCGCGGCAACCAGACGGCCATCATCTGGGAAGCCGACGACCCGAAGCAAGACAGGAAGATCACTTATAAGGAGCTTCACGCGCAGGTTTGCCGCTTCGCCAACGTGCTCAAGGCACGCGGGATCAAGAAGAGCGATCGCGTTACCATTTATCTTCCGATGATTCCCGAGGTGGCCGTCGCCATGCTCGCCTGCGCGCGCATCGGCGCCATCCACTCCGTCGTATTCGGCGGCTTCTCGCCGGATTCGCTTGCCGGCCGTATCCAGGACTGCAAGTCGGCGGTCATCATCACCGCCGATGAAGGCGTGCGCGGCGGGCGCAAGATTCCGCTCAAAGCCAATAGCGATGCCGCAGCCGAGAAAGCGGGTGGTGTCAAGGACATCATCGTCGTCCGTCACACAGGTGCGTCAGTGCCGATGAAATCCGGCCGCGATCATTATTACGACGAGCTCGCCAAAGGCGTTGCCGCCGACTGCCCGTGCGAACAGATGAACGCGGAGGATTCGTTATTCATTCTCTACACCTCCGGCTCGACCGGACAGCCCAAGGGCGTGCTGCACACCACCGGCGGCTATCTCGTCTACGTGGCGATGAGCCACCAGTACATATTCGATTATCACGACGGCGACATCTTTTGGTGCACCGCCGACGTCGGCTGGGTCACCGGCCACAGCTACATCGTCTATGGTCCACTCGCCAACGGCGCGATTACCATGATGTTCGAAGGAGTGCCGAACTATCCAACCGTGTCGCGTTTCTGGGAGATTTGCGACAAGCACAAGGTCGATATCATCTACACCGCGCCAACCGCGATCCGCGCCCTCATGCAGGCGGGCGACGCGCCGGTGAAGAAGACGAGCCGCAAATCATTGCGCCTGCTCGGCACCGTCGGCGAGCCGATCAATCCGGAGGCGTGGGAGTGGTACTACCGCGTGGTCGGCGAAGGCCGTTGCCCGATCGTCGATACCTGGTGGCAGACCGAGACCGGCGGAATCCTGATCACTCCGCTGCCAGGCGCGACCAGGCTCAAACCAGGCTCGGCGACGCGGCCGTTCTTCGGCGTCATCCCGGAGATCATGGACGGCAACGGCAAGCTTATCGAAGGCGCCGGCAGCGGCAATCTTTGCATCGCCGATGCCTGGCCGGGACTGATGCGCACGGTCTATGGCGACCACCAGCGCTTCGTCGACACCTACTTCAAGACCTATCCCGGCAAGTACTTCACCGGCGACGGCTGCCGGCGCGACGAGGACGGCTATTACTGGATCACCGGCCGCGTCGACGACGTGATCAATGTCGCCGGCCACCGCCTCGGCACCGCCGAGGTCGAGAGCGCGCTGGTGGCGCACCCCAAGGTCTCGGAGGCCGCCGTCGTCGGCTATCCGCACGACATCAAGGGCCAGGGCATCTATGCCTATGTGACGCTGATGACGGGCGCGAAGCCGAGCGAGGAGCTGCGCAAGGAGCTGGTGCAATGGGTGCGGAAGGAGATCGGCCCGTTCGCTCAGCCCGATCTCATCCAGTTTTCGCCTTCGCTGCCGAAGACACGCTCGGGCAAGATCATGCGCAGGATCCTGCGCAAGATCGCCGAGGACGAATACGGCAGTCTCGGCGATACCTCGACGCTCGCCGATCCGGCGGTGGTCGATGATCTCGTCAACAATCGGCAGAACCGCAAGTCGGCTTGACCGGTTCGGATTCGATGCAGTTGAGGGCGCGCTCCGGCGCGCCCTTGGTTTTTCCGTCGTTCACGTTATTCGCGGAATCCCGCCATCCACACAAATCATGCGGATAAGATAGACTCGTGATGTCCGCGCGTTGGTTAACAAGCGTGTTCCGCCGGTTTAACCCAGCCGCCGCAATCGCTGCCGTGGCGATTGCCTTCGTATGGGCGCCGGCGCACGCCGGCGAGATCGTGCGTTTCGACGGCGCCCACGGCGGCACCATCGTCATCAAGACCGGGGAACGGAAGCTCTATTACGTGCTCGGCGACGGACGCGCGCTGCGCTATCCGGTCGGCGTCGGCAAGGCCGGCAAGCAATGGGCCGGCGCGACCCGCATCGACGGCAAGTATCTGCGGCCGGACTGGTCGCCGCCCGCCGAGGTCAAGCGCGACAAGCCCTCGCTGCCGGACCTGATCCCGGGCGGCAGTCCCCGCAATCCCATGGGCGCTGCGGCGATGACGCTCTCCGGCGGGCAATACGCCATTCACGGCACCAACGTGCCGGGCTCGGTCGGTGGCTTCGTCTCCTACGGCTGCATCCGCATGTACAATCACGACATCGTCGACCTCTACGGCCGCGTCGCGGTCGGAACGCCGGTGGTCGTGTCGCGGTGAGCGACAGCGGACCGCGCCAAGCTCAACGATAGAGATCGGCCCGCGTCGGCGGCAGGCCCGACGGACCGCGATGCCGCTTCGAAGACAGCGTCTGATACAAGCAGACGCCGTTGCGCTCGAAGGCGATCGAGCAGGCGGCGAGATACACCAGCCACAACCGCGTCTTCACCGTGCCGACCTCGCGTACCGCGGCGTCGTAATTGGCGAGCAGCCGATCGTGCCAGTGCTTGCAGGTGCGCTGATAATGTTCGCGCCAGCCCTCGACGTCGTGCACCTCGAAACCGTTGCGCTCCAGCATGGCCACCGTGTTGCCGATATGATCGAGTTCGCCGCCGGGAAAGATGTACTTGGTGAGGAGCGCGAATTCCGCGCGCTTGCGGCGGAACGTGCGTTCGTCACGCTTGGCCGGCCGGGTGATGGCGTGGTGGAGGAAGAGGCCGTCGGGCTTCAGCACCCGTTGGATGGTGCGGTAATATTTCGGGTAATTGTCGATGCCGATATGTTCCTGGATGCCGATGGCCGCGACCTTGTCGAACTGGCCTTCGACGGTCGAATAATCTTTCAGCTCGATCTTTACCCGACCCTGTAGGCCGAGGCGCGCGATCTTTTCCTGTCCATAGGCGACCTGCTGTTCCGAGAGCGTCACCGCGTAAGCGGTCACGCCGTAATGCTGCGCGGCATAGCACGACAGCGCGCCCCAGCCGCAGCCGACGTCGAGCATGTGCTCGCCCGGCTTCAGCCGTAGCTTGCGGCAAATGATTTCCAGCTTGTCCTGCTGCATCCGATCGATGTCGTTGTCCCAATCGGTGCAATAGGCGCAGGTGTAGACCATCTCCTTATCGAGCCAGAGCGCGTAGAACGCGTTCGAGACGTCGTAGTGATAGCCGATGTTCTTCTTGTTCTCCTCGGGGCTGCCGTCGCTCGGACGTTCGTCCGGTTGGGTCTCGAGCGGCCACGGACCGCCACGCGGCAAAAACAGGAACCTCAGCACCGTCTCCAGCAGCAGACGCTTGTCGAGACTCTTCAGAAACTTCTTGGTCCTCACCTTGGGCCGCTGCGCGACCAGATCGAAAATCGAGCCGTTGCGGATGTCGATGCGCGCAGCAACCCAAAGATTGGAGAGCGTTTCCATGTTCGGCCGGCGGATCAGCGCCGCCACCGCCCCCTCGTCGGCGATGCTGATCGCGACCGCGTCCGCAGCGAGATCGGCGGGGACGATGGAGCCGTCCCACAGCACGAAGCCGAGATCGAGCCCGATCTGCTCGCGCGCATGGGCGATGAGCCGTTTGAAAGTGGCGAGCCGTTGTGCGGTACCCAAGACCAGTCCTCTGGTTGCGCGCCAAGATAGCTACCGTCTTGGAAGTCGGGTGTCACCCTTTGATGTGATGGTCGGCGTGAGAAAGGTCCGCTATCCGTCTCGCTCTCAGCCGCAGATGTCCGCGAAGCTCATATCGAGATGGAAGTGATTGCTGTGCCCAGGATCATGATCGGGCGACAGCACCACGCCGAAAATCCGGCAGGCGCCGTCGCGCACGTCGCGTAGAAAGCGGCCCTTCGCCGCAGTGTCCTTCCAGTCGCGTTCCATGGTGATTTGCGGCACGCCCTGGATGGCGAAGCCCGCGATGTCGATGGCATTGGCATAGGCATGTTCGCTGAGGCGTTCGCCCTTCTTCCGGTTGATGCTGCGGCACGAGTAGGTGCCGATATGACGGACGGAGACGAGCTTTCGCCCAAAATGTTTCTCCGCCGCGGGCATGAGCACGTGGCGCTCCCATAACAGTATCCCCAAGAGTGCGGGACACCTCAGCATGATGTGGCTGCCGTATTTGATCTCGGAGTTCTGCAGATTGGCGGCATCGTCGTACCCGCAACCGTTCTTGAGATGCTCCGGCTCCGCGCGCCGGTAATCGACCCGGTTGCGATCGAGCGCGGCAAAGCAACGCTCCGGATCCCCTTTCAGAAGCTGGAGATGAAGCTTGGTGAAGAAATTCGGCGGGCGGGCAAGATCGAATGGCGAGATGTAATCGATCAAAAGCAAGCCTAGCACCGCGCCCGTCACCGCGAGCAGGATCGTGAACCAGACCGGGCGGAATGCTTTGGTCACGAGAAGTCGCTTGCGATTCCCTTGACCTCCCAGTCGCCATAACGCACGGGCTCCGGGCCGGAGCGGCCGCCGCGCTCCCGCGGCATGACCTGCACGGCCGCGTCGATTTTCGCCCGGCGGGATGCTGCTTCCGCGAGCGCCCGCTCGGCGGCGGCAGAGCGGCGGCGCGGTTCAGTGCGTGGGGTTGTCGCGTCCATGGCACCTTCGAACACCGGCCGCGGCGGCCGGTCAAGCCTGACTTGGTTAGGCTCGGGTATTCCGCTGCCTGCTTGCAAGGGCTCTAACCTGATCCCATCCTTTCCGCGCGGCGCGGAAGGCCGACACGGCATCGCGCAGTCTATGAGGAGCCCGCACTCGTGACCAGCACGCCGGAGACAGCGCGCGCCGATGCGCCCGGCCTCGCGAGCCGGAGTCTCGCGGCGCAAGCGCTCACCGCGGTGCTGCACCGCCGCCGTCCGCTCGATGAATTGCTCGATCCCGCGACGGGTCTGGTGGGCCTTGGATCGCTTGCGGAGCGCGACCGGGCGCTGGTGCGCATGCTGGTGGCGACGAGCCTGCGCCGGCTCGGCACCCTGCGGGCACTGATCGACGCCGTTCTCACCAGCGGCTTGCCGAAGGACGCGCCGCGCATCGAGGCGGCGCTATTCATCGGCGCGGCGCAGATTCTCTTCCTCGACGTGCCGGACCATGCCGCGGTCGATCTCTCCGTACGGCTCGCCGCCGAGGATCGGATGGGTAAGCGCTACACCGGCCTCGTCAACGCGGTGCTGCGCCGCCTCGCCCGTGAGGGCCGCGAGCGCCTGTCCAAGCTCGATCCCGTGGCGCTCGACACGCCAACCTGGCTGCTCGAGCGCTGGCGGCGCAATTATGGCGCCGCGACCGCGGCGGCGATCGCAGCCGCCCATGCCCATGAGCCGCCGCTCGACCTCACGGTGAAACGGGACGCGGCGCTCTGGGCCGAACGGCTCGGCGGACGCCTGCTTCCGACCGGCAGCGTGCGCCTTCTGTCCCGTGGTCCGGTCGCGGCCTTGCCCGGTTACGCCGAAGGCGAATGGTGGGTGCAGGACATGGCCGCGAGCCTGCCCGCGCGTCTGTTGGGGCCGCTCGAAGGAGTTTCGGTCGCCGATCTCTGCGCCGCGCCGGGCGGGAAGACCGCGCAACTTGCGGCGGCGGGCGCCCGCGTCGTCGCCGTCGAGCGTTCCGCGCCGCGATTGGAACGCCTCAAAGCCAATCTCGTCCGCTTAAGTCTTTGCGCGGAAACGGTGCTCGCCGACGCGACCGAATGGCGCGCCGGCCCCTTTGACGCCGTCCTTCTCGACGCACCTTGTTCGGCCACCGGCACCATCCGGCGGCATCCCGACGTACCCTGGCAGAAGCACCCCGAGGATCTGGTGGCCCTCGCCGGCCTTCAGGCCCGCCTGCTTGATCGCGCCGCCGGGCTGACGCGCCCCGGCGGCCTTTTGGTCTATGCGACCTGTTCGCTCGAACCGGA
>JAUSIF010000374.1 GCA_030648135.1 Xanthobacteraceae bacterium | reverse complement strand
ATCGCCGTTCCCATCCGCGACGGGCGGCGCGGCAATCCGGTGGTGTGGTCGCGCCGCTACTTCGACGACCTCGCCCGGCTCGAGGGCGACGTCGGCGCGCGCCATCTGATCGTCCAACACGGGGAGGCGGTGGCCGAGGTGCCGGTCGAGGACGAGGCCGCCTTCCTCGACATCGACACGCCGGCGGCGCTGGCAGCGGCGCGGATCAAGCGCTCGCAGGCGTGATCAGAACGGCGCGTAGAGCGAAAGCGTCAGATACAGCCCGTCGCCCTTGTCGGAGTTCGAAAGGTATCCGCCCGACAGCGAGAGCTTGCGATCCGCGACGGTGGTCACAGCGACGAGCCCCGCGCGCGGCTCGACATAGCGCGCGTTGCCGAGGATCGTGCCTTCGACGCCCAAGGCGAGCCAGGGATTGATCTCGCGGGCAAAGGTCGCGCGCGCCTGATAGCTGCCGTGGACGGTCGAGGCGGATGCAAGAGCGGTCGCGATATAGTCGGGCCATGGGCGCGAAAACAGTTCGATCGTGCCCTTGATTCCCATCGTGGTGCCCGAGACCGGATTGCCCGGATCGGGATCGCGCAGCTGATGGTCTTCGATTTGCGCGCCGAGATAGACGACCACGACGGTAGGGTCGAAGGCGCGCCGCCAGCCCAGCATGATTTCGCCGGAGCTGACGGTGCCCTCGTTCACTCCGCCCGCGATCGCGTCGGTGCGGTAGCGATAGCGGCCGAGGCCAGCCATGACGCGCAGGCGTAGGCCGTCCTCATCGAGCCGGCTCCAGGGTGCTGAGACGATCCCGGTCCAGCCGAAACTGGAATCGCGCGCGACATCGAATCCGCCGAACAGAAACAGCCGGTTCTTGAGCGAATCCGCCAGATTCGGCGCAGGGTCGGCGGCGAGGGCTGAAGATGCGAGGCATGCGGCCAGAACGGCCGCCGCCAGCGCGAATGCGCGGCGTGTGCGAATGCCCATGCCCCCACGGCCCCGATCCGGCCGCCCCCGCCCGGCGTGGCGGCAATCCCCGGCCACGCACGCAGGCGTCTATTCTCAGCGCTTGCACAATCACGGCGCCACAGATCGAGGATTGAATTTTACAATCAAAGATTGATTCTTATGGTGTAGGTTTACTCCGCTACCTACCGGCCGCGCAGCGGGCCCTGCCGCCGGAAACAAGATTTCGGACATCGTTTCCCGGCCATGGGGGGCATCGGAATTAGTAGGAGCCTAGGAAAAGGGCTGCCGCTATAGTCCCGCGGCAATCGGAGTTCGCTTGCAATGGATGAAGCCCGGCGCAATCTCGGCTTTCTCAACGTCGCGCATTTCACCGACCATTACGTGCTGCTCGTCTTTCCGACGGTGGTGATCGGGCTGGAGACCGATCTCAACCGCTCCTACGGCGAGCTGATCGCGCTTTCGACCGCCTGTTTCGTCGCCTTCGGCCTGTTCTCGCTGCCTTGGGGCTGGCTCGGCGATCATTGGAGCCGGCGAAAGATGATGGCGATCTTCTTTTTCGGCTGCGCGTTTACGCTTGCCGCCGCTGCCGCCGCGCCGAATATGTTCTGGCTCGCCATCGCGCTGTTCGCGTTGGGCGTGATCGCCGCGATCTATCATCCGATCGGCGTGCCTATTCTGCTCGCCAATGCGCGGGACCGCGGGCGCGACCTCGCGACCAACGGCGTGTTCGGCAATCTCGGCGTCGCCTTCGCGCCCGGCATCACCGCCGTGGTCGCGGCGTACCTGGGCTGGCGCGCGGCCTTTGCCGTGCCGGCGCTGGTCACGGCCGGGATCGGCATCGCCTATCTTGCCATGACCCGCGAGAGCAGGGAGACGGTGGCCGAGCGCGGCCGTACGGCGGAAGTTCCGCTCACGATTCATGTGGCGGCGGCGATCGTCGCTTTTTTCGCCCTGATCTCGCTTTTCGGCGGCCTCGTGTTCCACATCGTCACCATCGCCTTGCCGAAGATCGTCGATGAGCGGCTCGCCGCCGACGTTCCGCTCATGCTGATCGGTTCGATCGCGACCTTCGTACTCCTGTTCGGAGGCGCGGCGCAGCTGGTCGTGGGCCGGCTGGTGTCGCGCTTCGCGCCGCATCTCTTGTTCGCCGGCATCGGCCTCATGCAGGCGGCGGGCGTCGCCTGGTCGATGGTCGCGACCGGACCCACGCTGTTGGCGGCGCTCGCGGTCACGATCGCGGCGATCTATGCGCAAGTGACGGTGGGCGACATGGTGATCGCGCGCTACACCGCCGACGCCTGGCGCGGCCGCATCTATGCGGTGCGCTTCTTCCTCGCCTTCATCTCGAGCGGATTGGCCGTATCGCTGATCGCGATCCTGCACGGCCGCGGCGGCTTTGGGATGGTGCTGGCGGTGACGGCGATCTGCGCCTTGGTGTTCGCGGCCTCCACCGTCGCCGTCGCGATTCTGGCGGGCCGGGTCGAGGCCGGCGTGCGCGGCGTGCAGCCGGCGGAGTGAACGCGGATTTTCCGATTTCCCGACCGCTTGATGAATCGCCGGATCACCCGCTGAATCACCGGGCCGGGCGAGGGATCGACACTTCCATCTTGTTATGCTACTGACTGACCAGTCAGTCAGAGTTGATCATGACCACAGCCAAGCCCCGTCAGGCGCGTGCGGCCCGGGTTCCCGAGCGGCGCAAATCCGCGCGCCGCCAGCCCGCCGGCCGCAATGTGCGGGCGCAAAAGAGCGCCGCGCGGCGCGAGGCCATTCTCGCCGCGGCGCTCGACGAATTCTCGGCGCGGGGCTTTGCGGCGACCAGGCTCGACGACGTGGCGCGCCGCGCCGGCGTCGCCAAGGGCACGATCTATCTGCATTTCCGCGACAAGGAGACGTTGTTCCAGGAGCTCATCCGCTCGGTGTTGAGCCCCTTGGTCGGCACCCTGGAGACCACCTTCCGGGCCGAGCTTCCGACGCGGGCGGTCGCCGATCAGATCGTCGATCTCTTCATCCGCGAGGTTTACGGCACGCGCCGCAAGGATATCATCAAGCTCATCATCAGCGAGGGGCCGCGCTTTCCGAAGCTCGCCGAATTCTATTATCGCGAAGTGCTGTCGCGGGTGCTCGCCGCCGCGCGCGAGCTGTTGCAGCGCGCGATCGATCGCGGTGAAATTAAAAACCATGCGGTCGTCCGCTTCCCGCAGCTGCTCGTCGCGCCCGGTATCGTCGCCATAATCTGGAGCGGTCTGTTCGCCCGGTTCGAGCCGCTCGACGCGCGCGCCATGAGGCGCGCGCAACTCGACC
>JAUSIF010000370.1 GCA_030648135.1 Xanthobacteraceae bacterium | reverse complement strand
TCGCCGCCCCACGTGACGCTGAATCATCTCTTCTCCGGCATGATGCCGTTCATGGGGATCGAGGTGGTGGCGATCGTGCTGCTCTACACTTTCCCGGACATCGGCCTCTGGTTGCCGCGGGTTCTGTATAAGTAGCAGGCCGTGAAATCGCGCGGCACCGCCGCGGTACTGCGCGCGCCGGCCCGGACGACCGGCTGTTGCGCGTTGCGCGCTGGTGCGAGTCTGCGATCGGCTTCGAGCATCCGCGTTCCTGAGAGCGTGCGCCAAGTGCGTGTGCTGGGTGCGTGCGCTGGCGCAAGGGGAGGGATTCGGCTACCATCCGCCCCGTGAAAAAGACCAGCTTTCCGACGCCGCAGGACTGCGAAGCCGCGTTCTACGAAGCGCTCGAGGCGGCCGACCTCGAGGCCATGATGGAAGTGTGGGCCGAGGACGAGGAGATCATCTGCGTCCACCCCGGCTGGCCGCGCCTCTCCGGCTACGAGCAGATCCGGGACAACTGGGCGCAGATTTTCCGCTCGGGCGAGCGCCTCAAGGTTCATCTCTCCGCACAGCTCTGCGTGCAGGGCATGATGCTGTCGGTCCACAGCCTGCACGAGAACATCCTCGTGGCGGGCGAGCCCAAGGCGCGGGCTCCGGTCGTGACGACGAACGTGTATCTGCGCTCGGCCGGCGGCTGGCGCATGGTGGTGCATCACGGGTCCGTTGCGCTGCAGGCGGCGCCCGCAGAACCTGACGCGCTGCCCAAGATCCTGCATTGATGGTCACCGCCGGCGCGCCATCCGCCACACCCTATGCTGCGCCCTGGTGGCTGCCCGGAGGCAACCTGCAAACGGTCTACGCCTCGCTACTTGCGTCCGCAGGCGACCTGCGCTACCGGCGCGAGCGCTGGACCACGCCCGACGGCGATTTCGTCGATATCGACCTCAACTGTGTCGCAGGCGAAGCACGCGCACCGCTGGTCGTGCTGTTTCACGGGCTGGAAGGCGGCTCACGCAGCCACTATGCGCTGGCGCTCATGCGCACCCTCGCGCGCCGCGGCTGGCGCGGCGCGGTGGCGCATTTCCGCGGTTGCTCGGGGGAACTGAACCGCCTGCCGCGCGCCTATCACTCCGGCGACTCGGCCGAGATCGACTGGATGTTGCGCCGGTTCCAGGACGAGGCGGGCGGCGCGCCGCTGCTCGCGGTGGGTGTGTCCCTGGGCGGCAACGCGCTGCTCAAGTGGCTAGGCGAGCAGGGCGGGGAGGCATGCACGGTGGTTGCGGCGGCGGCTGCGGTATCGGCGCCCCTGGATCTCATGGCCGCGGGGGATGCGCTCGGCCGTGGTTTCAACCTCCTGTACACCCGTGCGTTTCTCGCCACGCTCAGGCGCAAAAGTACGGCCAAGCTCGCGCAGTATCCCGGTCTCTACGATCGCGACGCGGTGCTGCGCGCGCGCACGCTGCGCGAGTTCGACAACGTGGTCACCGCGCCGCTGCACGGATTCCGCGATACCGACGATTACTGGACGCGCTCGAGCAGCAAGCCGTGGCTGTCACGCGTGCGCGTGCGAACGCTGCTTGTCAACGCGCGCAACGACCCGTTTCTTCCGGCCCATGCGCTGCCGTCGCCTTCGGATGTGTCGGCTGAGGTGCAGTGCGAATTCCCCGACGAGGGCGGGCACGCAGGTTTCGTCGCCGGCGCGTTTCCGGGACATATCGACTGGCCGGCACACCGTATAATTTCATTCTTCGAACACCAGCTCTAGTCCGTGATGGACCGGGCGCGCGGCCTCAGCGACGCGCTCAGGCGCGTTTCGGGCAGCGGGCTCAACCGACACAGGGACCATGGCATCGCTATCACCGGAAATCTTCAAGGCCTACGACATCCGCGGGATCGTCGGCAGGACGCTCACCGTCGAAGGCGTGCGGCTGATCGGCCGTGCCATCGGCAGCGAGGCGCGCGAACAGGGTCAGACTGCTGTTGCGGTCGGTCGCGACGGCCGCCTGTCGGGCCCCGAACTTGCGGGCGCGCTCATGGAAGGCATTCAGGCAGCCGGCATCGACGTTTTCGACATCGGCATGGTCGCCACACCGATGACCTATTTCGCCGCGCACCACCTGCGCTGTGGCTGCGCGGTGTCGGTGACTGGTAGCCACAACCCCCCCGACTACAACGGGCTGAAGATGGTGATCGCGGGCACCACGCTTTCCGGAGAAGCCATTCAGGGGCTGCGCGCGCGCATCGAGGCGGGCAGGTTCGAGCGAGGGTCCGGCGCGGCGCGCAAGGTCGACATCGCCGGCGATTATCTCGCGCGCATTGTCGCTGACGTGCGGCTGGCGCGACCGATGAAGATCGCGATCGATTGCGGCAACGGCGTTGCGGGCGCCACGGCGGGTACGCTGTTTCGCCGCCTTGGGTGCGAGGTCATCGAACTATTCTGCGAGGTGGATGGACGTTTTCCGAACCATCATCCCGATCCGTCGCAGCCGGAGAATCTCGTCGATTTGATCCAGGCGGTGCGCGACACGGGGGCGGAACTCGGGTTGGCCTTCGACGGGGATGGAGACCGACTCGGGGTGATCACCCGCAGCGGCAGC
>JAUSIF010000368.1 GCA_030648135.1 Xanthobacteraceae bacterium | reverse complement strand
CCGCCGCGCGCGGGCTGTTGCAGCGCGCGGTCGATCGCGGTGAAATTAAAAACCATGCGGTCGTCCGTTTCCCGCAGCTGCTCGTCGCGCCCGGTATCGTCGCCATCATCTGGAGCGGTCTGTTCGACCGGTTCGAGCCGCTCGACGCGCGCGCCATGATGCGCGCGCAACTCGACCTCTTGTTCGGCGCGGGGAGGGCGGCATGAAGGCTTATGCCGCGCGGCTCGCCCTGGCGGCCATGGCGCTGGCGCTCGCCGCCTGCGATGGCACGCCCAACCTCACCTATCAAGGCTGGATCGAGGCCGATCTCATTTTCGTCGGGCCCGACGAGGCGGGCAGGGTGGAGACGCTGTCGGTGCGCGAGGGCGATCCGGTCGCGGCCGGCGCGCCGCTGTTCACGATCGATGCCGAGCTGCAGCAGGCCGACGTTTCGCAGAACACCGCGACCGTCACCAATGCGCGGCAGTCCTTCGCGCGCGCGGAGCTGCTTCTGAAATCCAAAGCCGGCACGCA
The DNA here is from genome assembly GCA_030648135.1 of Xanthobacteraceae bacterium. Taxonomy (GTDB): domain Bacteria; phylum Pseudomonadota; class Alphaproteobacteria; order Rhizobiales; family Xanthobacteraceae; genus JAUSIF01. The sequence continues at coordinate 2,747 of JAUSIF010000368.1, read as the reverse complement.
GAAGGCCCATGACGATGCGCAACAGGTGTTGCGCGAAGCCGAGGCGCGGCTGAATTCGGCGCAGACCCGGCTCACCCGCCGGCGCGTGTTCAGCCCGGCGGCCGGCGTGGTCCAGCAGGTCTATTACCGGCCCGGCGAGACGGTGATTGCCGGCCGCCCCGTGGTCGCGCTGCTGCCGCCGGGGAACATCAAGGTCCGCTTCTTCGTTCCGGAGGCGATGTTGCCGAAAATCGCGCTCGGCGACGTGATCAAGCTGCATTGCGACGGCTGCGCCGGCGATCTCGGCGCGCGCATCAGCTTCATCGCGCGCAGCGCGGAGTTCACGCCGCCGGTGATCTACAGCCTGGAGGAGCGCTCCAAGCTCGTCTTCCTGGTCGAGGCGCGGCCCGAGCGTCCGGATGCCTTGCGCGTCGGCCAGCCGGTCAGCGTCGTGCTCGCTCCCGCCAAGGCGCCCTAGATGCCCGCGCCCGAAATCGCCATCGACGTGCACGGCCTCACCAAGTCGTTCGACGGCCGCGTGGTGGTGCGCGATCTGTCCATGCAGGTGAAGCGCGGCACCATCTACGGCTTTCTCGGCCCCAACGGCTCGGGCAAGACCACGACCATCCGCATGCTGTGCGGGCTGCTCACCCCCGACAGGGGCGAGGGCAAATGTCTCGGCTACGACATCCGCACCGAATCCGACGAGATCAAGCGCCGCGTCGGCTACATGACCCAGCGCTTCAGCCTGTACCAGGATCTGTCGGTGCGGGAGAATCTGGAATTCGTCGCCCGCATCTATGGGCTCAAGGATCCGGAAGCCGCCGCGCGCGAAATGATTAAGCGCCTCGGCCTCGACGGCCGCGAGGAGCAGCTCGCGGGCGAGCTGTCGGGCGGCTGGAGGCAGCGGCTCGCGCTCGGCGCCTGCACGCTGCCCAATCCGCAGCTCTTGCTGCTCGACGAGCCGACCGCGGGCGTCGATCCCAAAGCGCGGCGCGAATTCTGGAACGAGATCCACGCGCTCGCGGCCGACGGTCTCACCGCGCTGGTGTCCACCCATTACATGGATGAGGCCGAGCGCTGTCACGAGATCGCCTATATCGCCTATGGGGTGCTGCTCGCGCACGGCACCGTCGCTGGGGTGATCGAACAATCCCATCTCACCACCTACACGGTGAGCGGGGATGGGCTCTCCGAGCTGGCGCAGGAACTCACCGGCCGGGCCGGAATCGACATGGTGGTGCCGTTCGGCGCCAGCCTGCACGTATCGGGCCGCGACGAGAAAGCGCTCGAGGTTGCGATCGCGCCTGATCGCAAGAAGACCAAACTGAAATGGGAGCGATCGGAGCCCTCGCTGGAAGACGTGTTCATCGATCTCATGGGCAAGGCGCGGGATAATTACCAATGAGGTTGCTCGCGAGCCTCGGCGCGGAGGGCTTCTGGCGCCGCACCGGCGCCATGCTGCTCAAGGAATTCCTCCAGCTCCGGCGCGACCGGGTCACCTTCGCGACCATGATCATGATTCCGCTGATCCAGCTGGTGCTGTTCGGCTACGCCATCAACACCAACCCGCGCGACATGCCGACCGCGGTGCTGTTGCAGGAGTCGAGCGACGTCGGCCGTTCGATCCTGAAGGCGATCGAGAACACCCGCTATTTCAAGGTGACGCATCTGGTGCGCGACGAGGCGGAGTTCGACCACTTGCTCGCCTCCGGCGCGGTGCTGTTCGCGATCGAGGTGCCGGCGGGCTTCGAGCGCGCGCTGCGGCGCGGCGACCGGCCGGCGCTCTTGGTCGCCGCCGACGCGACCGATCCGGTCGCCAGCGGCTCGGCGCTCGCAGCGCTCGGCGAGCTGGTGCAAACGGCACTCCTGCACGATCGCGCCATCCCCGACAGCCCGACGCCGGCTTTCGAAGTTCGCGGCCATGCCCGCTACAACCCGGCCGGCGCCAGCCAGCTCAACATCGTGCCCGGGCTCTTGGGCACCATCCTCACCCTCACCATGCTGATCTTCACCGCGCTGTCGGTGACGCGGGAGATCGAGCGCGGCACCATGGAGAGCCTGCTGGCGATGCCGATCACCCCGCTCGAAATCATGCTCGGCAAGATCGCGCCCTATGTGCTGGTCGGCTTTTTGCAGGCGGCGCTGATCCTGGTTGCGGGAGTGACGCTGTTCGGCGTTCCGGTGGTCGGCAATCTCACGCTGCTCGCCACCCTCACCACGCTCTTCATCGCCACCAATCTTTCGTTCGGCTACACCTTCTCGACGCTGGCGCAGAACCAATTGCAGGCGGTGCAGATGTCGATGATGTTCTTCCTGCCGAATTTGCTGCTGTCGGGGTTCCTGTATCCGTTCGCCGGCATGCCGGTGTGGGCGCAATGGGTCGGCGAGTTCCTGCCGCTCACGCATTTTGTGCGCATCGTGCGGGCGATCATGTTGAAGGGCTCGAACCTCGTCGATCTGCATTACGACACGCTGGCGCTCGCCGCGCTCATGCTGGTCGCCATGGCGATAGCAGTGACGCGGTTCCGGCGGACGCTGGATTAGAGGCCCGGGCATTACTTTCCTCGTCATCCCGGCCGAGCCCGGACTTGGTCCGGGGGAGAGCCGAGATCGCTGGCCGTTTGTTTGTCTTTCTTCATACGGTCCCCGCTTTCGCGGGGACGACGTGATTCATCGTTCTCGCGGCGGGATTTTTTCCGCCCGAGCTATCTTTCGGTGCCCCTCCGATGAGAGAGGCGCGCGGGACGCCGGGGTCGCGATCGACC